>JBDSBX010000030.1:0-6273 GCA_039921365.1 Sphingomicrobium sp.
ACCGGCTTGGGCATGCGCGCGAAATTGGAGAATTCGTCGACCATTCGCCGCAGGTCGCCGACCTGGCGAACAATGGTCCCGGTCAATTGCTCGAAGATCTTGGGATCGGACTGGATTTCGCTGCCAAAGCGCCGCTGCAGCCGCTCGGCCGCAAGCTGGATCGGGGTCAGCGGGTTCTTGATCTCGTGGGCGATCCGCCGGGCGATATCGGACCAAGCGGCGCGGCGTTGGTCGGTCAATTGGTCGGTGATGTCGTCAAAGGTCAGCACGGCGCCGTCCTGGTAGCGCACCCGCTTGACCGCAAGAGTCCGCTGGCCGGTGCCAATGGCGACCAGCACGTCCGCTTCGGGCTGGTCGCCGCGGATGAACTCATCAAGATCAGCGGAGACTTTCGACAAAGTGATGCCTTCAAGCTCGGCGCGGCCTTGCGGCAGCAGGACCTCGGCCGAGCGGTTGATCAGCAGGATGCGGTTCCTGGCATCGAGCGCGATGACTCCGGCGGTGACGCTCGACAGCACCGCCTCGATGAACGCCCGGCGCGTTTCGAGCTGGGTGTTGGCGGCCTTCAAGGCGCCGGTCTGCTCGTCGAGCCTGCCGGTCATGCGGTTAAAGGCGGTCGCCAGCGTCTGGATTTCATCCTCGGTGTTGGCGACCGGCACGCGGGTCGAAAAGTCGCCCTCCTCGATCCGCCCGGCGGCGGCGACCAATTGCCCGACCGGGCGCACCAACCGGTCGGCGAGCTTCAAGGCGGTCAAGATCGCCAGGCCGACAATGATCAGCGCCCCGAACAGCAAGGCCGCGTTGAACCGCAGCTGGTTGGTCCGCGAACGGGCTAGCAGCACCTGATAATCGTGCATGACGTCGTTGGCGCGCTGGATCTGGCCAGCGACTTCCGGGTCCACCCAGCGTGCTGCGTAAAGATAGGTGTTCTTGCCGTAATCCAGCCGGGTCAGCACAGCTAGCCGGTTGGGAGTCAGCGCGTCGACGAAGATCAGCTTGGGGTGGGATTCCAATTTGCTGACCGCGGCGCGAATGCGGCCATTGTCGACCATGGCCGGGTACGGGTTGACGAGTGCAAAGGATTGAACGTCGCCGCTTGGAGCGATCCGCAGAACCGTCGCCTCGTTGAGACTGCGGCGATAGGATTGGTAGGCGACGCCCTCGATGAACCGGGGATCTTCCAGAGAGAGTTGCCGAAGGTAGCCGGCAACGTCTCCCGACATGGTGGTCGCCTCATTTCCGACTCGCCCAAGCTCGAACTGATAGGCTCCCTGGGCCACTTGTACGGTGTTTTCGAGCATGCTTCGAGCGCGGTCGGAGAACCAGAATTCGAGCCCGCTTTGGAACAGCAAGGACGCGAAGATGGCGACCAGCACGGTCGGCACCGCGGCGATCACCGAGAACAACGCAACCAGCCGCGTATGCAGCCGGCCGCTGCCCAGTCCGCCCGCGGCAGCGCGGTCCATCGCCACCTTGCGCGAGAACAGCACCATCAGCGCGATCGCTGGAATGAGGTTGGCGATCAGCAGCAGCGCGATCAGCGGCGGCGACAAGAGGGTTCCGGGCTGAGCGCCGCGGCTCAGTACCCACGCGCTGAACGCGACAATGACCAGCAGGAGGGCGCCGCTGCCGAGCGCCGCATAGCGATAGAATCTGCCGCTCGCCCGCTCTCGCGCCAGCCAGTTCGCCGTTGAGTTAAGCGCCGTTGGGCCGGCCCGTGCATCCATCACTGTGGCCCCTAGCACGGTCGCGTTGCATGAAAAACACAGTCTGTGCGCGATGCTCGCTTTTTGTCTCTCAGGCGGCTGAGCGCGCCAGCCAGGGCGCATAGAACTCCCGCAGCATCGCGACAACGATGCCGGGATCGTCCTGGGTGTTGACGCGGTTACGGAACTCGGCCGAACCGGGAAGCCCTTTGGTGTACCAGCCGATATGCTTGCGGGCGAGATTGACCCCGGTCGTGCGGCCGTAAAGCTCGAGCATCGCCCGATATTGTTCGAGCATGGTGGCCAATTGCTCGTCGAGCGTCGGGTCGGGGCGCGAGCCACCGTCGCGCAGCGCGGCGATCGCCTGGCCGAGTAGCCACGGCCGGCCGTAGGCGCCGCGGCCAATCATCACCCCGTCGGCCCCCGATTGCGCAATCGCTTCCTTCGCGTCGGCGATCGAGCAGATGTCGCCGTTGACGATGACCGGCACCGACACCGCCGCCTTGACTTGGGCGATGAAGCTCCAGTCGGCGCTGTCCTTGTACATCTGGCAACGGGTGCGGCCGTGGACGGTGATCATCTGCACGCCAAGATCCTCGGCGACCCGCGCCAACTCCGGCGCATTGCGGCTGTTATGGTCCCAGCCGGTCCGCATTTTCAGAGTCACCGGCACTTTGACCGCCTTGACCGTCGCATCGATGATCGCCGCGGCCAGCGGCAAATCGCGCATCAGCGCCGAACCGGCATCGCCGTTGACCACCTTCTTGACCGGGCAGCCCATGTTGATGTCGATGATCGCAGCGCCGCGCTGCTCGTTCAATTTGGCGGCTTCGGCCATTTCATCAGGCGCGCAGCCGGCCAGCTGGAGCGACACCGGCTCCTCGGACGGATCCCACTGCGACTTCTGCAACGACTGGCGGGTCTCGCGAATCATCGCCTGGCTGGCGATCATCTCGCTGACCGTCAGGCCAGCGCCATAGCGCTTGACGATTGTGCGAAACGGCAGATCGGTGACGCCCGTCATCGGCGCCAGGATGACCGGCGCGTCGATGCGGACGGGACCGACGTTGATGGGCTTGACCAGGTTCATGGGAAGGCGCGGCTTTACAGGAGCGCCGGTTGGGGAGCAAGGCGCGGGCCGATGGCTTCCGCTCCCGCTACCGCCTTGATCATGGCCGCCGGCAGCGGCGAGCGCATGGCGGGCGGTGAGCCCAAGCAGTATCGCCTGCTCGCCGGTGTGCCGGTTTTGCGCCGGGCAGTGATGCCGTTCGCCGATCACCCACGCGTTGAGCATATCCGGGTTGTGGTCGCGCCGGGCCGCGAGGAGCAAGCCAGGCAGGCCATCGGCGGCGGGCTTGGCGGGGTGGACTTGGTCACCGGGGGCGAAACCCGGGGCGACTCCGTTCGCAAAGGCCTCGAAGCCGTCGATGGTGAAGCCGTGCTGATCCACGACGCGGCGCGGCCGTTCTGCCCGGCAGCGGTCATCGACCGCCTGCTCGACGCGCTGGGAACCTCGCCCGGCGCGGTCCCCGTCCTCCCCGTCAACGACACACTGGCGAGGTCGACCGGGCGGCTTGGCGACACCATCGATCGCGACGGCGCGGTGCGGGTCCAGACTCCGCAGGCTTTCCGCTTGCCCGACATCCGCCGCGCCTATGACCAGTGGCGCGGCCCCTTTCCCAGCGACGATCGCGCCGTTGCCCAGTCCGCCGGCCTTGAGGTCGCTGCAGTCGCTGGCACGTCCGAGCTCGATAAATTGACCACACGCGAGGATTTGGCGCGGGCCGAAGCGCTCGTGGCAGCGCGGTCCGTCTCGCGTTCCGGCCTGGGTTTCGACACTCATGCCTTTGGCGGCCCTGGACCGGTGATGCTTGGCGGGATCGCCATTCCGTACTCAAAAGGGCTGGCGGGCCACAGCGACGCCGACGTCGTCCTCCATGCCATTACCGACGCCTTGCTCGGCGCCGCCGGGCTCGGCGACCTCGGCGAGCATTTCCCGCCGTCGGACACGCAATGGAAGGGCGCGTCGTCCGACCGCTTCCTGAATCACGCCGCAGCGCTTATCAGCCAGCGCGGCGGGATTATCGATCATGTCGATTGCACCGTCATTTGCGAGGAGCCGAAGGTCGGTCCGCATCGTTTGGCAATGCGGGCGCAGATCGCCGAGATCCTCGGATTGGGTGAAATGAGCGTGAGCATCAAGGCGACGACCACCGACCAGCTCGGCTTCACCGGCCGCGGCGAAGGCATTGCTGCCCAGGCGATTGCCAGCATCCGAATGCCAATCAGCCGATGACTGCCAGCCGATGAGCGACAGCCTGCTGCCCAAGCTGCTCGTCGACAAGGCGCGCGAAGTGGTCGAGGCCAACCGCAAGGCCGGCCGCCGGATCGCCGTCGCCGAGAGCTGCACCGGCGGGCTGGTCGCCGCCGCGATCACTGAAATCCCCGGCTCGTCCGATATTTTCGAGGCGGCCTTCATCACTTATTCGAATGCCGCCAAAGTCAGCCAGTTGAAGGTCAGCGAGGATCTGGTCGACACCTTTGGCGCGGTCAGCGTCGCGGTCGCCTGGGCAATGGCGCGCGGCGCGTTGCTGGCTTCGGAAGCCGATGTCGCCGTGGCGATCACCGGCATTGCCGGGCCCGACGGCGGGACTCCGTCGAAACCGGTCGGGACGGTGGTGTTCGCGCGCGCCGAGAGCGATGCCAATCCGGCGCAAATCGTCGCCGACGAAAAATTGTTCGAAAACGAGGACCGTTCGGGTGTGCGCCTTCAAGCGGCGCTTTGCGCGCTAGAATTGCTGATGCCGTAAAGCGCCGCGGCGCGCTCCTCGAAGGCGCCGGTCATACGCCGCAGGGCGCGGTCGAACATCTGCCCGGCAAGCGCTTCGAAAATCCGCGAGCGAAACGCGAAGTCGACCGAGAAGTGAACCTCGGTGCCGCCGCCCGGCGCCGCCTCGAAGCGCCATTCATTCTTCAGATATTTGAGCGGGCCCTCGATATAGTCGACGCAAATGTTGGTCGGCCGCTGCTTGGTGACGCGGCTGGTGAAGCGCTCCTTGAAGGCATTGAACCCGACGACCAGGTCGGCGATGGTCTCGGTCTCGCTCGACGAGCGAACTCGCACCGCGACGACCCAAGGCAAAAATTCATCGTAGCGAGCGACGTCGGCGACGAGCTCGAACAATTGCTCCGGCGTGTACGACAGATGCTTCGTCTCGCTTTGGCGCGGCATTATTCCTCCCCACGATATCGTGGGGAGGGGGACCATCCGCCGTAGAGCGGATGGTGGAGGGGTTCTGCGGAGTTCGGGAGGAACCCCTCCACCGTGCTACGCACGGTCCCCCTCCCCGAGAAGTCTCGGGGAGGATTTTCCCGACTGCACCGCCCGCGCCGCCTGCATCGCCCGAAAATCGTCGCCGGCGTGATAGCTCGACCGGGTCAGCGGCGAGGCCGCGACCAGCAGGAAGCCCTTGGCCCGAGCGATCGCCGCATAAGCGTCGAACACCTGTGGAGCGACGAACTCTTCGACTGTTGCATGCCGTGGGGTCGGCTGGAGATATTGGCCCATGGTCAGGAAATCGATGTCGGCGGAGCGCATGTCATCCATCACCTGATGGACCTCGAGCCGCTGCTCGCCGAGCCCGACCATCAGCCCCGACTTGGTGAACAAATTGGGCGCCCGGCGCTTGACGCTCTCAAGCAGTTGCAGCGACGCATAGTAACGCGCGCCGGGACGGATCGTCGGATAGAGCCGCGGCACCGTCTCCAGATTATGATTGAAAACATCGGGCCCGGCATCGACGATTGCCGCGACCGGCGCCTCGCCCTTGTTGCGGAAATCCGGCGTGAGAATCTCGATGGTGGTGTTGGGCGCCAGCCGTCGCAGCGCCTCGATGACCTTGACGAATTGCGACGCGCCACCGTCGGCGAGATCGTCGCGATCGACCGACGTGACGACGATATGCTCGAGCCCAAGCTCGGCGGCGGCGACCGCGACATGCTCGGGCTCGAGCGGATCGACGGCGCGCGGCATCCCGGTCTTGACGTTGCAAAAGGCGCAGGCGCGGGTGCAGGTGTCGCCGAGGATCATCACCGTCGCATGCTTCTTGGTCCAGCATTCGCCGATGTTCGGGCAGGCCGCTTCTTCGCACACTGTCACCAGCCCGAGCGACCGCATCAGCCGCCGCGTCTCGTGATAGCCGGGGCTGGTCGGCGCCTTGACCCGAATCCAGTCGGGCTTGCGCTTGCGCGGCAGCAGGGCGGGCTCGCTCATCGCCGCCAGATAGCGATTGCCGCCTTCGCTTGCCACCCTTGCTTTAGCTGACTAGCCCGCGGGACGATGACGCGCTTCACCGACCTGATCGAGGGGTACCACCGGTTCCGCGTGGACGAATGGCAAGGCGAGCGCGAGCGATGGGCCGAGCTGGCGCAGGGCCAGAGCCCGAAGGTGATGGTGCTTGCCTGCTCCGACAGCCGGGTCGAGCCCTCGGTGATTTTCGATGCCCGGCCGGGCGAGATGTTCGTGGTTCGTAATGTCGCGGCGCTTGCCCCGCCGTTCGAAACGGCG
>JBDSBX010000031.1:0-3228 GCA_039921365.1 Sphingomicrobium sp.
GACGTCGTTCAGCGCCTGGAACAGGTCGGCGGTGACGTTGTGCGAGCCATCCTCATTGCCGACGATCGCCGCGACGGCGAGCTTGCCGAAGCTCGGCATCCGGCCAAGATCGTCGGTTTCGCTCAAGAACGCATCCATGCGCTCGGCCACGCGCTTGGCGATACTCGACATTTGGCCCATCCAGATCGGCGTTCCGAATATCAGGATATCGGCGGCGAGAATCCGGCGGCGGATGTCCGGCCAGTTGTCGCCCGGGCCCTCATCGGACGTCACCCCCGGCACGACATTATGATCGGCAATGCGAATGGTTTCGGTAATCTCGACGCCATGCTTGCCGAGCTCTAGGGCGACGAGCCCGATCATCTTGTCGGTCGATGATGGCTCGCCGCTGCTGCGCTTGAGGCTGCAATTGATGGCGATCGCTTGCACAGCCACTGAACTTCTCCTGCCAGAAAGCGAATGAACGTCAGCGCGATGCCTTTTGTGCCGCCGCTTACGCCTGGCGGGTCGCGCCGGGTTGCCACAAACTGTCTCCGCCGTGGTCCTTGGCCAGTAATCGGCCGAGAACGAACAGATGGTCGGACAGGCGGTTCAAATAAATGCGCGCCAGTGGATTGAGGGGAACGTTGCGCGACGCGGTCACCACCGATCGCTCGGCGCGGCGCGCGATCGTCCGCGCGAGGTGGACCCGAGCGGCCGCCTCGCCGCCGCCGGGCAGGATGAAGCTTCGCAGCGGCGCCAATTGCGCATTCATCGCGTCGATCTCGGTTTCGAGCCGGTCCACCTGAGACTGGACGACCCGCAGCACCATCTCCGAGGGCGCAAACTCCGCGCCGGGGGTGGCGAGATCGGCGCCGAGGTCGAACAGCTCGTTCTGCACCCGGCCGAGCATCGTCTTGAGGTCGGAATCCTCGATCGACACGAGCGCCAGCCCGATCGCGCTGTTCAACTCATCGACATCGCCGATCCCGTGGGCCCGCGGGTGGTCCTTGAGGATCCGCGAACCGTCGACCAGCCCGGTCTCGCCGGAGTCACCGGTGCGCGTGTAAATTTTGTTGAGCTTGACCAGAATCAGCTCTTCGCGGCGCCGGCGACGATCAGGATAAGCGCGACCAGGACGATCGCGACCGCCTGAAACAGAACACGCTTGCGCATCCAGCTCTGCTGCGCCTCGCCGGTAACGTCCTTGCCCGAAGCCATGGCGATGACGCCGCGCACGAGGACAAAAAAGGTGGCGGCCATCGCCGCGACCAGCAGGATGACGAGGAGTGTGTTGCCCATGGATCCTATTTAGGCCTGTGTCAGCCGAAAGCCAGACGGGACTAAGCCGGTAGCAAGGTTGCGAACCAGCGCCCGTCCGTCGACCCCGGCTTCGCGCATCGCGGCCAGCGTCGGCGCGAGGTCGCGCTTGGCGAGGCGCTGCCCATCGGCGTGCGTGACCAGCGCGTGGTGGAGATAGGTCGGGGCGGGCAAGGCCAGTAGTTCCTGCAGAAGCCGCTGGACCGGGGTCGATGGCCTGAGGTCGCCACCGCGCACGACCAGCGTCACTCCACTCGCGGCATCGTCGACCACGCAAGCCAGATGATAGCTCGCCGGTGCATCCTTGCGAGCGAGGATCGCGTCGCCGATGGCGCTGAGGTCGGCGGTGAAGTGGCGGCCATTCTCCTCCGCCCATGACGGCAAGCCGACCTCCGCCAACGCCTTGCCACTATCGAGCCGCCAGCTGTGCGCAATTGTCGCGGGGCGCGTCGGGTCGTCGGGCAAGCCGCGGCAGGTGCCGGGATAA
Organism: Sphingomicrobium sp.; assembly: GCA_039921365.1. GTDB lineage: Bacteria > Pseudomonadota > Alphaproteobacteria > Sphingomonadales > Sphingomonadaceae > Sphingomicrobium. Next base: position 1,787 of record JBDSBX010000031.1, read on the forward strand.
GATGAGCCGGCATCGCCATGGGGCGCGGTCAGCGAGGCGGCGATGTCGGCGCGCGTGCAGAAGCACGGATAGACCAGGCCCCGCGCCTTGAGCTGCTCCAGCGCCGCCGCGTAAATTTGCGTGCGCCGCGACTGCACCAGCGCCTCACCATCCCACGCCAGCCCCAGCCAGCGCAAATCTTCCTCGATCCCGGCGACGAATTTCGCGCGACAGCGGGTCGGGTCAAGATCTTCGATCCGCAACAGAAATTGCCCGCCGCTCTGCCGCGCCCGATCGTGCCCGATCGCCGCGCTAAACGCATGGCCAAGGTGCAGCCGCCCGGTCGGCGACGGAGCGAAACGGGTGTTCACCTTATCCTCCCCATGATTTCAGGGGGAGGGGGACCAGCGCAGTTGGTGGAGGGGTTCTGGAGCCCGCCAAGAACCCCTCCACCGCGTGGCGCGGTCCCCCTCCCCGGCAAATGCCGGAGAGGAACTAGTCCCTCTTGACGCGCACTCGCCAATCCCCGATTCATCATATTGTCACGTCGGGCTGGCATCCGGCGGGGCACAAGGGAAGACGGGCCTGCGGACGCGCCCTCTCCTCCTTGGGTGCGACAGGGCCGGAGGGTGGTGTTCGAAGCGGGCGGACACGAGAAAGGCCATGGCCCGAGTCATGTATCACTCCGAGATCATCCGCCATCCCGACAGCTGCCCGGCGCTGGTGCTCAATGCCGATTATACGCCTTTGTCTTATTATCCGCTGAGCCTGTGGCCGTGGCAGACGGCGGTCAAAGCGATGTTCCTCGAGCGCGTCGATGTCGTTGCCCATTATGAGCGCGAAGTGCACAGCCCGACGATCGCGTTGAAGCTGCCGTCGGTGATCGCGCTTCGCCAGTTCGTTCGCCCCAGCCAGTTTCCCGCGTTCACCCGGTTCAACCTGTTCCTCCGCGACCGCTTCGCTTGCGTCTATTGCGGGTCGCCCAGGGAGCTGACCTTCGACCATGTCGTGCCGCGCGCCCAAGGCGGCCGGACGACCTGGGAAAATGTCGCGACGGCGTGCGCGCCGTGCAATCTGCGTAAGGGCGGGCGAACACCCGGCCAGGCCAAGATGCATTTTGCCCGTGAGCCGATCCGCCCGACCAGCTGGCAATTGCAGGATCACGGCAAGAGCTTCCCGCCCAACTACCTCCACCAAAGCTGGCGCGACTATCTCTACTGGGATGTCGAGCTGGAGCCGTAGGCGCCGGCGATGAATTCCCGCACAGTCGGCGCAATGTCCTCGCGCCGGAGCGCCAGCGCGAGATTGGCGATGACGAACCCCGCGGCGCTGCCGCAATCGTGCCGTTCGCCGTCAAAGGTGAAGGCGTGGAACGGCTGCTTGCCGACCAGCTTGGCCATCGCATCGGTCAGCTGGATTTCACCCCCGGCCCCTGTCTCCTGCGCGTCGAGTTCGCGCATCAC
>JBDSBX010000032.1:0-4502 GCA_039921365.1 Sphingomicrobium sp.
GCAGCCCGGCGATGATCTTGATCGTGTCCTCGATCGTCGGCTCGTTGACGTCGATCTTCTGGAACCGGCGGAGCAGCGCGCGGTCCTTTTCGAAATGGTTGCGGAATTCCTTGTAGGTGGTCGAGCCGATGCAGCGGATCGTTCCCGACGACAAAGCCGGCTTGAGCAGGTTTGAGGCGTCCATCGCCCCGCCGCTGGTCGCGCCGGCGCCGATCACGGTGTGAATTTCGTCGATGAACAGGATCGCGTCGGGCAGTTTCTCAAGCTCGTTGACGACCGATTTTAGCCGCTCCTCGAAGTCGCCGCGATAACGGGTACCAGCGAGCAGAGCGCCCATGTCGAGCGAGTAGATCACCGCCGGTTGCAGCACCTCGGGGACGTCGCCTTCGATAATCTTGCGCGCCAGGCCCTCGGCGATGGCGGTTTTGCCGACGCCGGGGTCGCCGACGTAGAGCGGGTTATTCTTCGAGCGGCGGCAGAGAATCTGGACGGTGCGGTCGACCTCGGCCATGCGGCCGATCAGCGGATCGACCTTGCCGGCCCGCGCCTTTTCGTTGAGATCGACGGTGAACTGCTTGAGGGCGCTTTCCTTTTTGCCCTCGGACTTGTCGGACTTTTCTTCGGCGGCGCTGACTTCGCGCTGCTCGGCGGGCGTGTCGCCCTTGCCGACGCCGTGGCTAATGTAGGTCACCGCATCGAGGCGGCTCATGTCTTGCTGCTGGAGAAAATAGACGGCGTAGCTCTCGCGCTCGGAGAATAGTGCGACGAGGACGTTGGCGCCGGTCACTTCGTCGCGGCCCGACGACTGGACGTGGAGGATGGCGCGCTGGACGACGCGTTGAAAGCCGCTGGTCGGGGTCGGATCGGTGCCGTTGTCCGCGACCAAGGCGGCAAGCTCATTGTCGAGATAGGCCTTGACGCTGGAGCGCAACTCGTCGCGGCTGACGCCGCACGCGGCCATCACCTTGGACGCATGCTCGTCGTCGACCAGCGCGATCAGGAGGTGCTCGAGCGTGGCATATTCGTGCCGCCGCTTGCTGGCCTCGCCAAGCGCGTTGTGGAGGGTCTGTTCAAGTTCGCGAGCGAAACTGGGCATGGACTTGGCAACTCCTGGTCCGCCGGGATGCAGCGGACATGGTTAACAATGTCATACGCTCGGCGCCGGCAATCAAGGGCGGGGCGTGCGGTTTTCGGTGGATTATTACCGCTTGAACAACTCTTCGGCGGCGGAGCGGTGCTGGGTGACGCGCGCAATGTGCGCTTCGACCCGCGCGATTTCGGCCTGGAGGGCAGCGATTCGCACTTCGAGCTCGGCGATCGAAATCGGGTCGAGATCCTGCTTGCCAAGCTCGGTCAGCGGGTCCTTGGGCTTGTCGGGGAACAGGTCGTCGAAATCCATGGCGGCGAAATCGTTGACCCGCCGGCCCGCGCTGTCAATAAGCTGCCGCCCAAGTGACCCGCGATATTCCGACCATAATGAAAGCAATCGAGGCGCCTGAACCCGGCGGCCCGGAGGCGTTGACGCTGGTCGAGCAGCAGGTGCCCAGGCCCGGGGCAGGCGAGGTGCTGATCGAAGTCGCGGCGGCGGGGGTCAACCGGCCCGACATCCTCCAGCGCATGGGGCTGTACGCGCCGCCGCCGGGCGCTTCCGCCGTCCTCGGCCTGGAGGTCGCCGGAACAGTCGTCGCGGCGGGCGCGAACCTCCACGAGATGGTCGGGAAACGAATGTGCGCGCTGGTCGCGGGGGGCGGCTATGCCGAATATTGCGTGGCGCCTACGGGGACCTGCCTGCCGGTGCCCGAAGTGATGACCATGGCCGAAGCGGCAGCGATGCCCGAGACGCTGTTCACGGTGTGGGTCAATCTGTTCGAGCGCGGCTTCGCAGCCGACGGCGACACGGTGCTGGTCCACGGCGGCACCAGCGGCATCGGCACGATGGCGATCGCGCTTGGCAATTTGTTCGGCTTGACCGTCATCGTCACCTGCGGATCGGATGCGAAGTGCGCGGCGGCTCTGGAGCTCGGCGCGGCCGCGGCGATCAATTACAACAGCCACGATTTCGTCGAGGAGGCGAAGCGGCTGACCAGCGGCCGCGGCGTCGAAGTGGTGCTCGACATGGTCGGCGGGGATTATCTGCCGCGCAACCTCGCCTGCCTCGCCGAGGACGGGCGGCACGTGTCGATCGCCTTCCAGCGCGGCGCCAAGGCCGAAGTGACGATCCCCGAGATCATGCGCCGGCGGCTGACGCTCACCGGGTCGACACTTCGCCCGCGTTCGGTCGAGTTCAAGACGATGGTCGCCGGCGAGATTGCCGAGACGGTATGGCCCTATGCCGAGGGCGGGCGGCTGAAGCCGGTGATCGACCAAGTTTTCCCGCTCGAACAGGCCACGGACGCCCACCGGCGGATGGAATCGGGCGACCATGTCGGCAAGATCGTGCTCAAGCTGCGTTAGTCAGCGCCGGGCGGGGGATTACAGTCCGAGTTCGCGCTGCCCCATCGCCGCTTCGGCGTCGAGCAGCTGGCGCTTGCGGTCGAGACCGCCGGCATAGCCGCCGAGCGAACCGTCGCTGCGGATGACGCGGTGGCAGGGGACCAATACCGCAACCGGGTTCGAACCGTTTGCGGTGCCCACCGCGCGCACCGCGAGCGGCTGGCCGACGGCGGCGGCGATATCGGCATAGCTGCGCGTCTGGCCGGCCGGGATCTTGCGCAGTTCGCGCCACACGGCTTCCTGGAAGGCGGTGCCGCGGACGTCGAGCGGCAACTCGGGCATGGCGCTGGGGGTTTCGATCGCCGTCATGACGCCGGAGATCAGCGAGGCCATCGCTTCGTCGGCCGGCAGGATCGTCGCGTTGGGGAAGCGCCGGTGAAGCGCGCTTTCGTCTTCGTCGAAGGTCAGCCGGCAAATGCCGGTGGCGGTCGCCGCGACCAGCATCTGGCCGAGCGGCGTGTCGAGCATGGCGAAGCGGATGGTCTCGCCGCGCCCGCCATCGCGCCAGGCCGACGGAGTCATCCCCAGCCGCTGCTTGGCGTCGGCGTAAAAGCGGCTCGGCGCCGCGTAGCCCGAATCATAAATCGCCTCGGTCACAGTCTTGTCCTCCGAAAGCTCGGTCTGCGCACGACGAGCGCGAAGCCCGCGGGCATATTGGGCCGGCGAGACGCCGACATCACGGGTGAACAGCCGCTGGAAATGATGGGGGGCGTAACCGACGGCGGCGGCGAGCGAGGCGAGGGCGGGGGGTGCCTCGGCCTGCTCGATCAGCCGGACCGCACTGGCCACCGCCTCACGATCGCGGCCGACTTCGTCGGGCTTGCAGCGCAGGCACGCCCGATAGCCCGCCGCCCGAGCCGCCTCGGCGTCGATAAAGAATTCGACATTCTCGCGCTTGGGCCGGCGCGCCGGGCAGCTCGGCTTGCAATAGATGCCGGTCGTCCGGACCGCGCCGATGACGCGCCCGTCAAAGCTCCGGTCGCGCGCCTCGAACGATGCCCAGGCCTGATTGTCGTCGATGGATTTCATTAGCATGCAGCTCAATACGGTCGTTGGAAACCCTGCGCATCCCGCCGCTTGCGGTCAAACATTAGTCTTCGCACGGTTGCATCGCGGGTCACCCCTTGCTAGGGGCGCGCCAACCCATCGGGGCGTCTCGGTTTCGGCCGCGGCAGCGCTCCAGATCGCATGGGGCAATATTCCTACTCGGAGCTTTGGGCGCGTGGAGACATCCGGCGGCATTCAGGCCAGCTTAGCAGGGCGCTATGCGACCGCTTTGTTCGGTTTGGCGCGCGATGAGCGACAGCTCGACGGGGTCGGCCGAAGCCTCGACGCGCTGAGCTCGGCACTGGTCGAATCGCGCGAGTTCGCCGACCTGATCGCCAGCCCGGTGATCGGCCGCACCGATGCCGCCAAGGCGTTTGCAGCGCTGAGCCCCGGCCTTGGTCTCGACCCGATTACCACCAAATTCCTCGGCGTCGTCGCGCGCAACGGCCGCAAGAACGAGCTTCGCAAGATCATCCGCGCCTACCAGCGCATCGCCGCCACGCACCGCGGCGAGATCAGTGCCGAAGTCGTCAGCGCTAACCCGCTGAAGGACGAGCAGATCGAAGCGCTCAAGGCCCGGCTCAAGGAGCGCGCCGGCCGCGACGTTACCGTCGACCTGACGGTCGATCCGTACATCCTGGGCGGAATTGTCATCAAGCTCGGCAGCGAGATGATCGACGCTTCCATCCGCACCAAACTCAACCGACTCGCGCTGGCGATGCGGGGCTAGACCCGCCGCCGGACAAGAATTGATGAAAGGCTGACCATGGACATCCGCGCCGCTGAAATCTCCCGCGTCATTCGCGACCAGATCGCGAACTTCGATTCGGACGCCGAGGTCTCGGAAGTCGGCACTGCATTGAGCGTCGGTGACGGCATTGCCCGCATCCACGGCCTCGACAACGTCCAGGCCGGCGAGATGGTCGAGTTCGAGAACGGCACCAAGGGCATGGCCCTCAACC
>JBDSBX010000033.1:0-4120 GCA_039921365.1 Sphingomicrobium sp.
TGTCCGAAGGGGGGCTTGCCAATTTGCCCCCGCCGGCGGTGGGCTGGCCGGCCTTTTTCACGCTCGGCATCATCTATTTCGCGATGAATTATCTGCTGCTCGGCTCGGTGTTCCTGAGCATCGGCGCGCAGGCCTCGACGGTGCGCGAGGTGCAGACTTTGTCGATGCCGGTGACCATGGGGCAGGTGGTGATCTTCGCCGTGGCAACGCTGGCGATCGGCGCCCCGGACTCGCCCGCCGGTCTCGCCGCCGCGGTCTTTCCGCTGTCGTCGCCGCTGGTCATGATCGCCCGCGCGGCGCAGCTCCCTGGGCTGTGGCCGCACTTGCTGGCCATTGGCTGGCAACTCATCTGGGTGGTGCTGATCCTGCGCCTCGGCTCCCGCCTGTTCCGCCGCAGCGTCCTTCAGTCGGGCCCGACCGGGCGCTGGTGGAAGCGCTCGAGGCCAGCGAAAATTTAGCTCAGCGCCGCCCGCGCCATTTCTTCCAGCTTGGCCATCAGCGCCCGGTGCGGGAAGGGCCCGTGGCTGATCCGCGCCACGCCCGCGCTCGCCCACTCCTTTTTCGCCGGGGCGCCGGGAAAGGCGATCACATTCAACGGCAGCGGCACGTCGCGCACGATCCGTTCGATCTGCCGCGAATCCGCCAGCCGGGGGACGAAGAAGCCGCTGGCGCCGGCGTCGGCGAACGCCTTGCCGCGCTCGATCGCCGCATCGACCAGCGCCGCATCATAGTCCGTCGTCTTGAGGAACAGGTCGGTGCGGGCGTTGATGAAGAAGGCGTCGCCGACCGCGCGCCGGATCGTCTCTATCCTTTTGGCCTGCAGCGCCAGTGGGTGGATGCCTTCGCCGCCGATCACCTGGTCCTCGAAGTTGCAACCCACCGCGCCGGTCGCTGCCAGCCGCGCGACATTGGTGGCGGCCTCCCCCGGATCAACCGCATAGGCGCTCTCGAAGTCGACGGTCAGCGGCACCTCGACCGCATCGACAATCCGCCTGGCGTTGGCGAAAGCGAAATCGATCGGCACCTGCTCGCCATCAGGCCAGCCGTTGGCGTCGGCGACGGGATGGCTGCCGGTCGCCAGCGCCTTGGCTCCCGCCCGGACCACGGCGAGCGCGCTGCCGACATCCCAGACATTGTAAAGCACGACCGGGTCGCCCGGCACATGCAGCGCCGCGAAGCTCCTGAACAGGCTCGCCGCCGATTGCGCCATCAGATCCTCGCTGGATAGATCGGCCGGATGTCGACCGGGATGTGGGTCATTGTGTCAATCACCTGCTGGGACTCACGATCGAGTGCGCCCCAGCGGTCGAGGAATGCCTTGGTCCCGGCATAATCGCCGTCGCCCTGCCGCCGCACGATCTCACCGACCAGGTCGCGGATCGCGCCGTCGATTTTGGCCTCGTCGATCCGGAAGCGCTTGGCCTGTCCGTCCCAGACGATGGCGCCCTTGTCGCGCAAATAGCGGTACTGCATCGCCGCCCCCCTGCCATGCGCCTCGGCGGTCCCGAAGCGCATCGCCCGGAACAGCCCGGCAACGTAGGTCGCGCGGATCTGCGGCCGCTCGCCTGCCGGGATCACGCCTTTATCCATCATGTGCAGGACATTATAGGCGCCCATCACGTCGGCCTTGGCTTCCTCGAAGCCGCCGGCGATGTCTTTCAACTCCTTGTCGACCGTCGTCTTGCGCCCGCCGACCGTGATCGAGCCCGGCCCGAGGCTGTGCGACAGCTCGTGGAACAGGGTCTCCATGAACATGTAGCGCTGAGTGACATTGGCGGCCTGCGCGGGCACCAGCACCAGTCCGGCCATCGGCTTCAATATGCGCTCGTACTTGGCGCCGAGCACGTTGCGCAGGATGACCTTCTTGGCGCCCTTGGCCTCGCGCACTTTTTCGTCGTTAGGCAGGTTGAAGGCGATCGTCTGGACGCCGTGGACATTGTCGCCGCCGCCGTGGACCTGGTCGGCAACCGCCAGCGGCGATTCAAACCCGCGCTGGAAATTCTTGTACTTGGCGTCGACTGGAAGATTTTCTTCCATGCCGCGCAATTGGCCTTTGTAGCCGTCGAGCGCCGCAGATTCCCTGGGATCGCGAAGCGTCACGAACGCTTCGAACGCGGTCTTCCGGCCATAGAGCCCGTCGGCGTAGACCTCATAAGGACCGATCGCGACTTCGATCGGCGTTCCGCTCAAGTCCATCCACGCCAGCTCGGACTCGAAATAGTCGTCGGTGCGGAACGCCTTGGCGCGCAGGCTGAGAAACTTCTTGAGGCTGGCGTTGCTGGTCTTGGCCGCGGCCTGCTCGAGCAGCTTCGCCGCCGGCTCAAGCCACTGCTGATATTCTTGGCTATAGGGCACCGCGACCAGTCGGTCCCCCTGCCGCTTGACGACCGTATAGGGGTCGGTCAGCCGCTCCGCCTCGGCCGGATGCTCGGCGAGATATTTGTCGAACGCCTCCTTAGTCAGGTCGGCCGGGTAGAATCCGGCGCCGGCCGGCTTGGGTGTGTTGCCGAAGAACGGCTTGTTTTCGTCGAGCTCGTCCCACGGCCCCTGGAAAGTGTCGAACCTGTCGAGCAGCGCCGCGTCGTTCTTGGCGGCAATTTGCGCACGCAGCGCCGGGTCGACGCCGTTTTGCCGCAAATAGATGGGGTTCATTAACTCGGCCGCCTGGTTGAGCAAATTGACGACCTCGCGCTCCTCCGCGGTCAAATAAGAGGTGTCGACTGTCATCTCGACCCGGGCAAGCTGGTCGACTGCCGCCGGCGTCTTCGCTTGCCCGGTCACTGCATTGTCCGGCGCGGTCGCAACCTGGCACGCGGCCAACGAGAGGATGGAAAAAGCGGCGGCGGCTCCGAGCCAGCGGGTCTTGGTCATGGCGCCCCCATAGCAAGCCGACGCTCGGCGCGCCAAGCGGCCATCGACCAACGCCCCGCCTATGCGGTCGCTTCAACCGGCCGAGGGTGGCGGCCGGCGCGCTGCGGCAGCACCAGAACCAGCGCGACAATGACCACCGCCAGCACCGTGGATGCCAACTGGCGGCTGAACTCCAACCCGCCCTTGGCAATCGGTTTGTCGAGCCAATCTCCGACCGTCGCGCCCAACGGCCGAGTGAGGATGAAGGCCGCCCAGAACAGGCCGACGCGGCTGATGCGGGTCGCAAAGTAGAGGACAGCCAGCCCGGCCAGTGCTGCCCCGAAAGCCACCGCGCCGCCCGAATAGCCCAGACCCGCGTCCGCCACCCAGTCGCCAAGCGCGGTTCCCAAGGTCTGCGAGAAAGTGATGGTGATCCAGTAAAACGTCTCGGCCCTGGCCGTCGCCACTGTATTGACGTCGATCGTGCCGAGCGCTCGATGCCAGGCGATCAGCGACATCATGACCAGCGACAGCAGCAGCATCGAGCCGCCCGGATAGCCGATGCCAAGGCTGCGGGTGGCGAAATCGGCCAGGGTCGTCCCCGCCGTGGTCGAGGCGATGATTGTCGCCCAATAGAGCCACGGGTTGAACCGCCGCGTCTTGATTTGCGCCCAGACCAGGGCGACCAGCACGGCTGTGAACATGACGGTGCCGATCAGATATCCGTTCGGCACGGGATTGGCCGTGGTCTCGCCGAGCCAGCTCATGGTGACACTATCGCCGCCGGTTTCGCCAAGCGTCGTCGCGAGAATCTTGATGAGCCAGAATCCCAGCGTGATCGCCGGGACCTTGCTCAACGCCTCGTGAGCCGGCTCGCGGTCGGTCATCGCACGGTTCATCCTATTCCGGAGCGGGCCCAAGCTGTTGCCACAGCTCGACCTTGACGCCGTCCGGATCGAGGATCCAGGCGAAGCGGCCGTAATCCTCGTCCTGGCGGCCAAGGATGGTGATGCCCTTGGCCGCAAGCTCGGCGATCATTCCGTCGAGGTCATCGACGCGCAGATTGATCATGAACGCCGTTTCGCTAGGCGCGAAATAATCGCTGTCGGCCTCGAACGGCGACAGCAGAGAAAAGCCTTCGGGATCGTCGTTCTTGAACGGGAACATCACGCCCCAGACGCCGCCGATGCCGAGATTGTCCTAGTACCAGGCCTTGGTCGCCGCGGTGTCGGCAACTTTGTAGAACATCCCGCCGAGGCCGGTGATGCGC
>JBDSBX010000034.1:0-10818 GCA_039921365.1 Sphingomicrobium sp.
TAATCGACGCGCGCCACCCCGAAGAGACCCGGGTTGCCGTCGCTAAGGGAAATCGGATCGAAGAGTTTGATTTCGAATCCTCGGAGCATAAACAGCTCAAAGGCAATATCTATCTAGCCAAGGTTACCCGGGTCGAACCGTCGCTGCAGGCGGCGTTCATCGATTACGGCGGCAATCGCCACGGCTTCCTCGCCTTTTCGGAAATCCACCCCGACTATTATCAAATCCCCAAGGCCGACCGCGACGCCTTGCTCCGCGAGGAAGCCGAGCACGCCGCCGAGGAAGAGCGGCTCCGCACCGCCGAATATGACGCCGAAGACCGCCGAGCGAAGAAGCGCGGCGACGACGAGCCCGCCGACGACGACAATGGCGCGGATCATGGCTTGGACGACGACGAGTCGATCATCACCGGCACTGGCTCGAGCCGTTCCCCGGTCGATGAATCGGCCGCGGACGAGCTTCGCAAACGGCGTGAATCGCTTCGCCGCCGCTACAAGATCCAGGACGTCATCCAGCGCCGCCAGGTGCTGCTCGTCCAGGTCGTCAAGGAAGAGCGCGCCAACAAGGGAGCCGCGCTGACCACCTATCTCAGCCTCGCCGGCCGCTATTGCGTGCTGATGCCCAACACCAGCCATGGCGGCGGCATCAGCCGCAAGATTTCGGACGGCGCCGACCGCAAGCGCCTGAAATCTATCATGTCCGACCTGAACCTGCCGTCGGTCATGGGGCTGATCGTCCGCACCGCGGGGCTGTCGCGCACCAAGGTCGAGATCAAGCGCGACTTCGATTATCTCGCCCGGCTGTGGGACGAGATCCGCGAGCGCACGCTGAGCAGCAGCGCGCCCGCTCTCATCTATCGCGACAGCGACCTCATCAAACGCGCCATCCGCGACCTCTACCACCGCGAAATCGACGAAGTTCTGGTCGAGGGCGACGACGGCTATAAAGCCGCGCGCGGCTTCATGAAGCTGCTGATGCCGAGCCATGTGCGCCGCGTGAAGCAGCACGTCGAAGTCACCCCATTGTTCCAGCGCTACGGCGTCGAAGACCAGCTGTCGGCGATGTACCACCCGGTCGTCCAACTGCCTTCCGGTGGCTATCTGGTGATCAACCCGACCGAAGCCCTGGTGTCGATCGACATCAATTCGGGCCGTTCGACCCGCGAGCACAATATCGAACAAACCGCCTACGCGACCAACCTCGAGGCGGCCGCGGAGATCGCCCGGCAGCTGCGCCTTCGCGACATGGCTGGCCTGGTCGTCATCGACTTCATCGACATGGAACAGTCGAGCCATAACCGCAAAGTCGAGAAGGCGATGAAGGACGCGCTGAAGAACGACCGCGCTCGCATTCAAGTCGGCCGCATCTCGAGTTTCGGCTTGATGGAGATGAGCCGGCAGCGACTCCGCACTGGCGTGCTCGAAGCGTCGACCCGACCTTGCGTTCATTGCGAAGGCACGGGCCTGATGCGGACGGCGTCTTCCGCCGGCCTGTCCGCCCTGCGCATGGTCGAAGACGAGGCCGCCCGCGGCCGCGGCGACAAGATCGTCATTCGGGCCGGGCGCGAAGCCGCGGTCTATTTGCTCAACAAGAAGCGCCTCGAACTGGGCGAAATCGAGCAGCGCTACGGCGTCTCCGTCGAAGTGCTGATCGACGAAAGCCTCGAGGGCGCGCGGATGGCCATCGAAAGCTCCGGACCTCGCCCGGTCGCACCGCAGCGGTCTGCGGCCCTCGCCGCACCCGTCGACGAGGATTATGACGACGAGGACGAGGACGTCGAAGAGATCGAAGCTGCGATGACCGGCGACGAAGAGTTCGCCGACGAGCCGGAGTCGGCTTCGAAGGATCGCGAGCGCGAACGCCCGCGTGACGATGACGGCGAAGGCCCGCGCCGACGGCGCCGGCGTCGGCGCGGCGGCCGCGGCCGTGGTCGCCGTGACGGTCAGGCGCCCGGATCGACCGAAGAAGGGATCGAGCCCGACGCTGAATTTGAACCGCCAGCCGCCGCCGAAGAGCTTGCCGGCGAGCGCGAGGCCGGCGAGGAAGCCGCCAAGCCGCGGCCGAGACGCCGTCGCGGGCGCAATGCTGCCACCGAAGTCACGGGCGCCGAGGCACCGAGTGAAATCGAGCCGGATAGCTCACCCATGGTCGAACGGCTCGTTGCCGACGAAGCGCCCATCGCCGCCGTCGCGGGCGAACAGGATGACCAGTCCGAGGCCGAGGGACCCAAAGCCCGTCGTCGGCCGAGAGCCCGCAAGAGTGCCACGGCGCCCGCGTCGATAGCGCCAGCACGGTCGCCCGAAGCCGATCCAGAGCCCGACCTTGAGCCTGAACCGGCGCCGACCAAGCCGGCCCGCAAGAGCCGTTCGAAGGCGGCTGCGGCGGAATCGGCCCGCCCACCGTCAAGGGCCGCTTCTTCGGCCCCGGACTCGGGTAGCGCCACGGCCGTGGTGCCAGCTCCGGACAATGACTCGCTGTCCGATGACGAAGGCGAGCGGCGCTCGGGCTGGTGGCAGCGGACGTTCGGCTAGCCCCGAGCTGCACGCAAGGCTTGTTTTCATCACTCGTTCAGCCGCGACGATGGTAAGCGGGGGCATGCCGCCCCCCGTTTCCAGCCCGCTTGCGGGCGCGCTGACCCGTTGTGGGCGGCTGCTGCTGGCGCTAATCCTGGTTTTTGCCTCCTTGCAGCCGGCCACCGCCCAGTCGGTATTGCGCGATAGCGAAACCGAGCTTCTGTTCCGCGACCTGTCCAGGCCGTTGATCATTGCCGCGGGCCTCGACCCCAAATCGACCAACGTCGCTTTGTTGAACGACCCCGAGATCAATGCCTTCGTTGCCACTGGCCAAACCGTTTATATTCAGTCGGGCCTGCTGGTGTCGGCCGACAACGTCAATCAGTTGCAGGGCGTCATTGCGCACGAGCTCGGCCACGTCGCCGGCGGCCACTCGATCCGGCTTGCTTCGGGCAATAAGGAAGCGACCGGAATCAGCCTTGCGACCCTGGTCCTGGGAGCGCTGGCGATTGCCGCCGGCGCCGGCGAGGCGGGGATGGGCATCATGATGGCCGGGCAGCGCGCCGCGATCGGCCGTTTCCTCGCCTTCAGCCGCACCCAGGAGAGCTCGGCCGACTCGGCCGGCGCAAAATATCTGTCCGCGGCCGGGATCAGCGGCAAGGGCAGCATCGCATTCTTCAAGAAGCTGCAAAACCAGGAATACCGGCTGGCGGTCGCGGAAACCGAGAGCTACGACCGAACCCACCCGATATCGAGCGAGCGCATGCAGGCTCTGTTGCAGGTCTACGAGAAAGACCCGGCGTGGAATCGGCCGTCAGACCCGGCGCTGGAAGCGCGGTTCCAGCGGGTCAAGGCCAAGCTCATCGGCTTCGTCGATGCCAAGCGGGCGGTCGCCAAATATCCCGAGAGCGATCAGAGTGTGCCCGGCCATTATGCCCGGGCCTATGCCTATCACCTTGGCGCCTATCCTGAGAAAGCGCTGGCGGAGGCCGATGCGTTGCTCAAGGGCGACCCGCATGATCCATACTTCCTCGAACTGAAGGGGCAGATCCTCCTGGAATCGGGCAAGCCGGCCGAGGCGATCGCGCCGCTTCGTGAAGCGGTCGGGCAAGCCAATGACCAGCCGCTGATTGCGGCGATGCTCGGCCATGCGTTGATCTCGACCGAAAACCCGAAATATTTCGCCGAGGCCAAAAAGGTGCTGAAAGAAGCGGTCAACCGCGACAATCAGAACCCCTTCGCTTGGTATCAGTTGGGCATCATCTATGATCGCGAGGGCGACCAGCCGCGAGCGGCGCTGGCGACCGCCGAGCGCAACAACCTCGAAGGCGAACCGAAGCTGGCGCTGGCAAGCGCGCAAATGGCCTTGAAGGGCATCCCCCAAGGGACGCCGGACTATCTTCGCGCGCAGGACATCGCCATGGTGTCGCGCACCGAGCTGAGGAAAGACAAGAAGTGGAAGAGGGAGCATCCCGAAGAGTGAGCGAGGGGAAGAGATCGGCCTTGGTGCCGGCCATTGCGGGTGGACTGATCGGCGGTTTGGTGACCGCCGGTTTGCTTCTGGTCGCCGCGCCCCAGTTGGTCGGCAGCCGGATCGTGCGCCAGGCACTGCTGGCCGACCCGCAGATACTAGTCGATACCGCCGACCGGCTGCGCGACCGCCAATATGAGCCGACCCTGGCCGCGCAGCGGGCAGCGATCGAAACGCCGTTCGGCTCGTCGTGGAAAGGTTCGGCCGAGCCCGATGTCGTGCTGGTCGAATTCTTCGATTATGCCTGTCCCTATTGCAAGTCGAGCAACGCCACCGTCGACCAGTTGCTGAAAGAGGATAAGGGCCTACGTGTCGTCTATCGCGAGCTGCCGATCCTCGGCCCGCAAAGCGTCGCCGCCGCGCGATTGTCACTGGCGGCGTCGAAAGCCGGCCGGTTCCAGCAATTCCACGACACGCTGTGGCAAGCCGGCCGTCCGGGGCCGGAGACGGTCGCTGTCGCCAGCCGGGCGGCGGGGCTTCAGATCCCGATTACTTTAACTCCGGACGTCGAAGCCGAGCTCAGCCGAAACTTCAAACTCGCCGGCCAGTTGGGCGCGACCGGGACGCCGCTGTTCATTGTCGGCAACAAGGTGATGAACAGCGCGGTCGGCTATGAAACCCTCAAGAAGGCCATCGCCGACGTCCGCGCGAGAAGCTAAGTTCGGAGGGCCCGGGACTTAGCTTTCGCTGGGCTCCGGCACCACTTCCCGACCTTTGAATCCCTGGGCAACAACATACCATTCCGAGGATTCCTTGCGGCTGGCGGGGGGCTTGGCGTGCTTGACGGTGGCGAAATGCCGCTTGAGTTCGCCGACGAGGTTGCTGTCGGCGCCGCCGGCCAGCACTTTGGCGACGAACGCGCCGCCCGGCCGCAGCGTTGCCACGGCGAACTCCAACCCTGCCTCGACCAATCCCATGGTCCGCAAATGATCGGTCCGCGAATGACCGACGGTGTTGGCGGCCATGTCCGACAGGATCAGGTCGGGCGGACCGCCGAGCGCCTCCCCGAGCCTGGCCGGAGCGGCATCGTCCATGAAATCCATCTGGAGAATGATGACGCCGTCGATCGGATCGGTCGGAAGCAGGTCGATCCCGGCAATTTTGGCGGTGGGCACGCGGCGCGTCACCACCTGGCTCCAGCCGCCTGGCGCGATGCCCAGATCGATGACCGCCTTGACCCCTTTCAAAAGCCCGAACCGTTCGTCCAGTTCGAGCAATTTATAGGCGGCGCGGCTGCGGTAATTGTCGGCCTTGGCGCGGCGGACATACGGATCGTTCAACTGCCGCTCGAGCCAACGGTTGGACGACACCGTGCGCCCGCGCCCGGTCCGGACCCGCTGATGAAGACCCCGATCTCCTCTGGTCACGGGAAGGCGCCCCTCACAACAGATGGCCGTCGCGGGCCATCAGCGAGCGCAGAATGCCCTCGCGGATGCCGCGGTCGGCGACTCCGAGGCTCGGCGCCGGCCAGATCTCGAGGATCGCTTCGAGGATCGCACAGCCGGCAACCACCAGGTCGGCCCGGTCGCGGCCAATGCACGGCAGCCGCGAGCGTTCCTCATAGGTCATTTCGGCGATCATCGTGCTGATCTTCTGCATCGCTTCGGTCGGCACGTGCAGGCCATCGACCGCGCGCCGATCGTAGGACGGCAGTGCCAGATGAACGCTGGCGAGAGTCGTGACGGTGCCGCTGGTGCCGAGCAGCCGGATGTCCTTGGCGGCCTTGGGCAGTGTTTCGGCAAAGCGGCTGAACGAGTGGCGAGCGCGTTCGCGCATGCGCTTGTAGGCGGCAAGGCGGTCCTTGCCGTCGATCGCCGCGGCGCCTTCGCTCTCGGTCAGCGAGACCACGCCCCACGGCGCGCTCCACCAGCTGCGGATCTTGGGCACGCCGTCAACCTGGTCGATCAGCACCAGCTCGGTCGAACCGCCGCCGATGTCGAAGATCAGCGCCGGCCCGTCGCCCGGCTCCAGCACCTTGTGGCAGCCGAGCACCGCCAGCCGGGCTTCCTCCTGCGGGGCGATGATATCGAGGGCAATGCCGGTCTCCTCGCGCACCCGCTCGGTGAAATCGCGGCCATTGACCGCGCGGCGACAGGCTTCGGTGGCGACAGCGCGCGACAGCGAAACATTGCGGCGGCGCAATTTGTCGCCGCAGATGGCGAGCGCCGCGACCGCCCGCTCCATCGCCTCGTCGGACAATTTCCCGCTCTGCGACAAGCCTTCGCCAAGGCGAACGACCCGCGAGAATGCGTCGATGACGGTGAAGCCGCCGTCGATCGGGCGGGCGATCAGCAAGCGGCAATTGTTGGTTCCGAGATCGACCGCGCCATAGCTGTGGCGGTGCGCGTGTCGCCGCTCGTGCGGCTCGGCTGGCAATGGCCCGCTCGGTGCGCCAGCTTCGCGCAGCAGAGCCGGCGTGCCGGCGGCTCTGTGCGCCATGGGGTACGCCCGTTCTATCCTTGGCCGCCCGCAAAAGGACGGCTGACTTGCGCCCGTTTAATCACAAGAGAGGGGTCAAGGGCAAGTTTCGTAGGACTCGCCGGCCGCATCGCCCGTGCGCGTTGACAGGCAAACAGGGGCTTTCTATCCCCGCCCACTCGCCTGCTGCCCCGTCGTCTAACGGTAAGACTACGGACTCTGAATCCGTCTATCGAGGTTCGAATCCTCGCGGGGCATCCACGCTTTCCGTCGCACCGCCGCTGAATTAGAAGCGGCGCGCATGAAGATCATCGGCAGCTTTGTCAGCCCATATGTCCGCAAGGTGCTCGCCTGCCTCGAATTGAAGGGGCTCGGCTATCGGGTCGATCCGATCACGCCGTTCTACGGCAATGAAGAATTTACGCGGCTGAGCCCGCTGCGCCGCATTCCGGTATTGATCGATGGCGCCGTCACGCTGTGCGATTCCACCGTCATCTGCGGCTATCTGGAGGACGCCTATCCCGAAACTCCACTGCTGCCGGCCGATCCTGGGGACCGGGCCCGCGCCCGCTGGCTCGAGGAATATGCCGACACCCGGCTCGGCGACCTGTTCATCTGGGGCCTGTTCTACCAGCGAGTGGTTCATCCTTTAGTGTGGGGCGAGCCGGGCGACCAGGCGCGCATCGCCAGGACCTTGAGCGAGGACGCGCCGGCCGCTCTCGATTATCTCGAAACGCAATTGCCGGCGACCGGCTTTCTGTTCGGCGACATCGGCCTTGCTGACATTTCGATCGCCAGCTTTTTTCGCAATGCCGAATATGCCGGTTTCACCGTCGATCAGGCGCGATGGCCCCGGGTGGCCCGCTTCGTCGATGAAGTGCTGGCCCACCCGGTACTGGCGAAATTGCTGCGGTTCGAGGACATCCAGCGCAACGCCGACATCGCCGGCCGGCGGCAGGCTTTGCTCGACGCCGGCGCGCCGCTGACCGCCGAGACCTGGGGAACCCGCGAAGCCCGCCGTGGAATGATGCGGCTGTGAAGCGCGGCTGGCCGGTGCTGGTCACCACCCTCGCCGCTTGCAGCCCCTCGGTGTCAGGCGAGGTCCGCGACGCGACCACCAACCGGCCGATCGCCGGTGCCGTGGTCGCGGTGGCCAGCAGCGGCTGGGGAGTGCGCGACGGCGGGCTGGTGTGGGACAAGGAGTCCAGCCACCAGGCGCACAGCGGCCCGAATGGCGAGTTCCGCATCGCGGGCACGGATGGCGGTCATCGCCTGGCCGTCCGTGCGGCCGGGTTTCCGGCGCTGCAAACTGCTCTCTGCTCGCGGTCGCCGATGACGGTTTATGTCGGCGGGCCATTCGATGGCGGCGACTTCGGCAAGTTGCTGTCGCTCGGCGCCGGGGCCGACAAAGGTCGAACCGGCTGGCGCTTTAGCGGTGGCGGCAGCAGGGTGGCGGAAGCCGACGCAGAAATGGTCGTGCTGCGAACCCCGGCGGTCGGCGATGCGGTCGCGGCATTTCGAGCGCCATTCGGCATGGCCTTCCGGGCCGGCACCGGCAACCCGCCGCAAGCGCCTCGGTCGGGCTTTGCCACCGACCGGACGCTCGACCTCCTCGGCGATTGCGGCTGGCTGTTCGTTCGCACCCGCAATGCCGGCACAGTCCCGGTCAGGATCGGCAGTTTCGGGCTCGACGAGCCGCCGGAAGGCGGACGCTGGCTGATGCTGACTTACGCCGCGCCGCCGCGTCGCTGAGGCCTTAGTGCTGGTAGCCGGAGATCCAGTGCTCAAGGCGGGTCTTGAGCGAGGGCCGCGACGGGATGAAGCCTCTATGCTCTCCCAGCGCCTGGTCGGCATGGGGGCCGTCGGCCTGCTCGTATAAGGTCAGGTTGGCGGGCAGCTTCGGGCGCAGCGTCTCGCGACCGCGCAGCATGTCCTCGGCCATTGCCAGGCTGCGGTGGACGTCCTCGGCGGTGAAGGGTTTCATCAGGCAGCCGAGCGCCAGGTCGGGCATTGGGAAGCTCGGTGCCTTGCCGCTGACGAACAAGACCGGGACATGCAATTCGGCCAGTCTGACGGCGACCGAGAAGCCGGTCGAGCCGCGGGCCAGGTGCAGATCGACGAGCGCAATGTCGGGATCGTGCTTCTCGGCCGCGGCCAGTGCGCTGTCGGCGTCGTCGGCGATCTCGACCACGCGGTACCGCGGATTGTCCTCGACAAGATATTTCAAGGTCGTCGCGAGCTGCGAGTCATCCTCGACAATCAAGATCTTGAGCACCGCGAGCCCTCCCAATCGCAGCTTCGCTTGAAACGGCGCCGCTGCGAATCCCGGATGGGTCCGGTTAACGACGAACCGAGTCGCGGGCGGGCTGGAACGAGGACCTAAGCGCGATAGAAGATGTGTGCGCCGATCTTTTCGACCCGCGTCAGCCGCCGGCCCCATGACGGAGCGACATAATTGGCGTGATACCACAGGACGTCGCTCGACAGGCTCGGGACCGCATTGCTCATCGCCAGCCGGGCAATCGCCTGCGCCTTGCGCCACGCGTCGCAGCCGGCGTCGACGGCCGGAAACTGGCCATTGCGGACGAACGAGAACTGCCACGGCTGCTTGACTGTCGAGCACCAGGTCGGCGGATATCTGCCCGACGCGGCGCGGTTCATGACGACGCGCGCCACGGCCAGCTGGCCTTCGGGGGATTCGCCCCGGGCCTCAAAATAGACCGCGGTGGCGAGGCAAGTCGCTTCGGCGTCAAGCGGCGCGCCGGCGCTGAAGCGATCGACCAAAGCGTAGAGCGACCAGCCGCCGCCGAGCAACCAGGCGGCTTCGCGAGCGATCGCCGGGGCGAGCGACAGGGTCACCGGCCGAACCGGCTGAATGACGGCGCTGGTGACAGCCGCCACCGCCCGCGGCAGGGGCGAAATAACGACATCCTTCAATGATGCTGCTGGTAAAGGTGCGGGAGCGATTGCTTTGGGAAGCGTTGCCGGCGGGGCCTTGGTGAGCGCTCCGAGGGGCTGGGAGCTGGTGTCGATGGCGGTCGTCTTGACCACCGCGGTGATATCGAACGCCGCGCCGCTTTGCGACACGGTCGGCGTGATGGCCTGGGCCGGAGCCTCGGTTGAGGCCAGGGCCAGCATCAGGAAACCGAACACCGCGGACGCGCCGCGACCTCCCAGAAATCGGATCAAAATCGCTCTCTTTGCTCTTGGCGGCCGGTCCCCGCTTCAGCTTGCGACGCGCCTTGGTGTCGCGCGCGAAGGACCGTCCGTCTTGCCCGGAGCCGGCGTTGCACGCCTTGGCTCGCTCGCTCTTCAATTCGTAACCCGGCGATACTTCAATCTGAAGGGATTCCAAATCGTCTGCGGCGAAACGAGCCTGTGGCGGGGTGGAAACCGGAACCCTTTCAAATCGTTCAGTTTTCTTACCGTTTCCGAGGCCTTTCACCGGCACCTACCGTCCCGCGCCGGGAATTTGTAGAGGGAAGCCGAGAGGGAGCACCGCGATGGCCTATTGGCTGATGAAATCGGAAGCCCGGACCTACAGCTGGGACGATCTCGTCCGCGACGGCGGCACCGACTGGGACGGGGTGCGCAACAATGCCGCGCGGCTCCACCTGAGGGCGATGAGACAAGGCGACCAGGCCCTGTTCTATCACAGCGGCGCCGACCGCGCGGTAGTCGGCATCATGGCAATCGCCGGACCGGGCGAGCCCGACGGCGCCGACGGGGCGTGGGTCAAGGTCCCGGTCAAGCCGGTGCGGCCGCTGGCGAGGCCGGTGACGCTGGCCGCGATCAAGGCCGAACCGAAACTCGCCAGGATGGAGCTGATCCGCCAGTCGCGGCTGTCGGTCGCGCCGGTGCGCGATGAGGAATGGGCGCTGGTGCTCAAGATGGCGGGCGAGTGAGGGTGCGCTAAAGCCCCTATTGTCTTGCTGACGGCGACCATTTTCGTGACTTTACCGAAGCCCTGGGCATCAATCGACAGGCTCAGGACATGACTTAGATTCTTCGGAACTTTACATTCTTTACGCCCGTACACCCGAGGAGAATCAAGGCTGGCAAACGCACGAGCGCAGCGCGGCGGACGATCGACTCGGCTTAGGATTAGGGTGGACATCCACGAGTCTAGACCATGAAATGGGGTGTGTAGGAAAATGGTTTGTTTCTAGGCCCCTGAATATAGAGGGAAACTGACGAGAGGTGCCGGTGGACTTGTCGGGTTGGTTGCCAGTCTCAATCAAATCGACAGGCCGGGATCCCCTTCCAGCACCTGTTGCTGCAATTTGGGCGCTTCGCCCGGTCGCCACATTTTTGCGATGTGTACGACCCGATAGCGGATTGGACCGCCATCGGCGG
>JBDSBX010000035.1:0-2539 GCA_039921365.1 Sphingomicrobium sp.
GGAAATATTGACCCGGCGCACCGCGACGGTGACGATCTCCGCGCCCGACGCCTCGAGCGCCGCGGCATTCTCCTCGAAGCTCTTATACTTGCCAGTGCCGACGATCAGCCGCGAGGTGAACGTCCGCCCGGCGACCGTCCAGCTGTCGGCCGTGATGTCCTGCGGCGCCGTCACTCACCCGCCTCCGACAAAATGGACGATTTCATATTCATCGCCATCCGCGACCGGCACGTCGGCCATGCTTGAGCGGGGCACAACCTCGCGATTGCGCTCGACCGCGACGCGCAGCGGATCGAGCCTCAGCTCGCCAAGCATTTGCGCGATGCTCAGCCCGCCGGTGACGCGGCGTTGCTCGCCGTTGACGCGGATTTCCACGCTCTGTTGGGCAGTGACGGACATTGACAAAAAGCAGATAGGAAGGTCCACCGCCAAGCGCAAATGACTGGCAAGATTGAATGAGGGAACCATCGCCCATGGCCGAACCCGGCAAAACCCAGGCCAAGGACGGCGCGATGCGGATCGACGCCAAGCTGGTGCAGGAGCTCGCCGACCTCCTGACCGCGAATGGACTGACCGAGATCCAGGTCGAGGACGGTGACCGCACGATCAAGGTCTGTCGCGACCTCGCCCCGGTTACACCGGCGCCTGCCCCCGCCCCCGCTCCCGCCGGGAAGGCAAAGTCCGCCGCTGCTCCGGCCGAGGAAGTCTCGGGCGAGACCGTCAAATCGCCGATGGTCGGCACCGCCTTCCTCTCATCCGAACCGGGCGTCGATCCGTTCATTGCCGTCGGCAAGGCGGTCAAGGCCGGCGACACCCTGCTGATCATCGAGGCGATGAAGGTCATGAACCCGATCATCGCGCCCGCCGGCGGCGTCGTCAAAAAGATCATGGTGGCCGATGCCCAGCCCGTCGAGTTCGACCAGCCGCTGGTGATCATCGGCTGATGCCGATCAAGAAGCTGCTGATTGCCAACCGGGGCGAGATTGCGTTGCGGATCCACCGCGCGTGCCACGAAATGGGCATCAAGACGGTCGCCGTCCATTCAACCGCGGACGCCGACGCGATGCACGTCCGCCTGGCCGACGAGACCGTCTGCATCGGCCCGCCGTCGGCGACGGATTCCTACCTCAACATCCCCAACATCATCTCCGCCGCGGAAGTCGTCCACGCCGATGCGATCCATCCCGGCTACGGCTTCCTGTCGGAAAACGCGCAGTTCGCGGAAATCGTCGAGCTCCACAACATCATCTTCGTCGGCGCCAAGCCCGAGCATATCCGGACGATGGGCGACAAGATCGAGGCCAAGCGCACCGCCGCCAAGCTCGGCCTGCCGCTGGTCCCCGGCTCCGACGGCCCCCTGACCAGCATCGCCGAAGCGCGCAAGATCGCCAAAAAGGTCGGCTATCCAGTGCTGATCAAGGCGGCCTCGGGCGGCGGCGGCCGCGGGATGAAGGTCGTCACCTCCGAAGAGCAGCTCGAAAGCTTGATGAGCCAGGCCTCGGCCGAGGCCCGCTCGGCGTTCGGCGACGACACCATCTACCTCGAGAAATATCTCGCCGACCCGCGCCACATCGAATTCCAGGTGTTTGGCGACGGCGCCGGCAAGGCTATCCACATCGGCGAGCGCGACTGTTCGATCCAGCGCCGCCACCAGAAATTGCTCGAGGAAGCGCCCTCGCCGGTGATCAGCGCCGAACGGCGCCAACGAATGGGCGCGATCGTCGCCAAGGCGATGGCCGACATGAGCTACCGCGGCGCCGGCACCATTGAATTTCTGTACGAGAACAACGAGTTCTACTTCATCGAGATGAACACCCGGCTCCAGGTCGAACATCCGGTGACCGAGATGATCAGCGGCCTCGATCTGGTCCGCGAGCAAATCCGCATCGCCAGCGGCCAGGGCCTGTCGTGCCGCCAGGACGAAATCCGCCTCCACGGTCACGCCATCGAGTGCCGCATCAACGCCGAGGACCCGCTGACGTTCGCCCCCTCACCCGGCACGGTCATCAACTATGTCGCCCCCGGCGGCATGCACGTCCGGGTCGATAGCGGCCTCTACAGCGGCTATCGAGTGCCGCCGTATTACGACAGCTTGATCGCGAAGCTCGTCGTCTACGGCTCGACTCGCGAACGCTGCATCATGCGGCTTCGCCGGGCGCTCGAGGAGTTCCTCGTCGAGGGCATGAAGACCACCATTCCGCTCCACCAGCAAATTGTCCGCGACGAGGAATTTTTGCGGGGCGACTACACCATCAAGTGGCTCGAAAAGTGGCTCGAGAAACAACAGGCCGGCTGAAAACTTTCAGCAGCGTGCGCGTTTCCTCAAACGAGACACCCATGGCCTATCGAGCAGCAGACAACCCCGATCGGATCAAGGCGCTTGGCGGCGTCGCGGCGATTCATTTGGGCCTTGCCGCAATCATTCTCTCCGGCCTCAACGTGCACACCGTGTCGCGGAGCGACGATCGGCTGAGCGTTGTCGACATCCGCGAGGTTCCACCGCCACCGCCACCGCCGCCGCCGCCGCCGAGCCAAAGGG
>JBDSBX010000036.1:0-4591 GCA_039921365.1 Sphingomicrobium sp.
CAACTCTCAATCCCTATTGGAACGTCCCCACCGACCTCGCCCGGACGCTGATTGCGCCCAAGGTGCTTGCTCAGGGCACGCAATACCTCCGCGACCATAATTACCAGGTGCTCGGCGGGTTCGACGCCGGCGCCCCCGAGATTTCGCCCGACGATGTCGACTGGAACGCGGTCGCCGCCGGCCGCACCACGGTCAAGGTGCGCCAGCTGCCGGGGCCCGCCAATTCGATGGGCAACATGAAGTTCGGCTTCCCCAACAATGACGGCATCTTCCTCCACGACACGCCGAAGAAGGAACTGTTCGCGACCGACGCGCGCAACATCAGCAACGGCTGCATTCGGCTCGAGGATGCGCCGCGCCTCGCCCGCTGGCTGCTCGGCCGCGACCCCGGCGACTATGGCAGCGCGCCCGAGGAGCAAGTGCTGCTGCCCGAGGCGGTCCCGATCTACATCACCTATCTGAACGAGCCCGCGAACACCCCGCTGACCTTCACCAGCGCGAGCCGCTAAGCCTTCGCGCCGCTAAACTTAAGCGTCGGCAAACTCTTCGGTCATCGCCGGGCCGGAGTCCTGACCCTTGGCGGCGACGTCGCGGTCGACGAATTCGATGATCGCGATTGCGGCCGCATCCGAAGCGCGAATGCCGGCCTTGATGATCCGCGTGTAGCCGCCGGTGCGGGCCGCATAGCGCGGGCCGATGACGTCGAACAATTTGACCAGCTGGGCGTCGTCCATCAGCTTGCCGTGCGCCAGCCGGCGGTTCGAAAGCCCGCCTTTCTTGGCCAGCGTCACCAATTTCTCGACGTAGGGCCGCAGCTCCTTGGCCTTGGCGGTGGTGGTGCTGATCTGCTCGTGCTTGATCAAGGCCGCCGCCATGTTGCGAAACAAAGCGGTGCGGTGGCTGGAAGTGCGCTGCAGTTTACGATGGCCGACGCGATGGCGCATGGCTGTATCTCCGTTCGTCGGGAGCCCGTGTGAGGTAGCTCCGGCCAGGCGCTGGTCAGGGGCAGCGCCAAGACCCCAAAAAACAAGGGCGAGCTCACAGGCCCGCCGACGACCGTGCTCAAGCCGATGGCGGCGGCAAAGTCAAGGTTCGGGCCGCGGCGCGGTCGTTCGGCACCATGGTCGACGCGCTTGCCGTGCCCCACCTGACGTTCGTCGAAAGTCTGACTTGCGTCGGTCCCTCGAGGAGCTAGGGTGCGCGTCGATCCAGGGAGAGTTTCATGACATGTCAGACATTTGGTCGTGCCCACTGGCGGGCACGTGGTTCCGTCGTGGCTTTGGCGATTGGGCTTGCGCTGGCCGCCCCGGCCGTTGCCGCTGAACCGGCCCAGCTCGCGAGTCAGGCCGCCAGGACCAACCCCTGGGGCATCGCGCTGACCGACGTCATCCCCGACCCGTCGGTCCGGTACGGGGTGCTGCCCAACGGCATGAAATATGCGATCCTCGCCAATGCGACCCCCAAGGGCACCGCCTCGGTGCGGCTGCATTTCGGCTTCGGCTCGATCGGCGAGGGCGACACCGAGCGTGGTCTCGCCCACTTCATCGAGCATATGGCGTTCAACGGTACGACCCACGTCCCGGAAGGCGAGATGATCAAGATCCTCGAGCGCCAGGGGCTGGCTTTCGGTCCCGATACCAATGCCCAGACCGGGTTCGACTCGACCACCTACATGCTCGACCTGCCCAAGACCGACGCCGAGCGGGTCGATACCGCGCTGTTCCTGCTGCGCGAAGTCGCCGGCGAAGTCCGCTTCGACGCGGCGGCGGTCAACAGCGAGCGCGGCGTCATCCTTGGCGAGAAGCGCGCCCGCGACAATTTCCAGCTCCGCCAGATCACCGACATCCTCGGCTTCCAGCTGCCCGGCACGCCCTATCCCAACCGGCTGCCGATTGGCACCGAGGCCGTCCTCACGACGGCGCCCGCGGCCAGGCTCCACAATCTCTATCGGCGCTACTACCGGCCCGAAAACGCGACCTTGGTGTTTGTCGGCGACGCCGACCCGGCGATCATCGAAGCCAAGATCCGCAAGGTCTTCGGCGACTGGAAGGGCGCCGGCGCGGCGGGGGCGCCGTTGCCCCGAGGCACGGTCGAGTTTGCCCGTCCCGCCGCATTCGACAGCTTCATCGATCCCGCCGTCGCGACGACCGTCGACCTCAGCGTCGCTCGGCCGTGGACCAACGACCTCGACACCGCGGCGCAGCGCCGCACCAAGATGATCGACGGCATTGCCTCGGCGATGTTCAACCGGCGCTTGCAGCGGCTGGTCAACGCGCCCGGTTCGGCGCTGCTCGGCGCCGCGATGTACGACCAGGAGCAAAAGGACGCCGCCCGCATCACCACGGTCAAGGTCGCCGCCAAGGACCAATCGTGGCAGCAGGCGCTGGCCTCGGCCGAGCAGGAAGTGCGGCGCGCGCTCGAGCATGGCTTCGCCGCCGCGGAGATCAAGACCCAGCTGGCCGACACCAGCGTCGAGCTGCGGACCGCCGCCGAGCAGGCCAACACCCGCACCAACCAGGGGCTGGCCAACTCGATCCTGTCGGTGGTTGGCGAGCCAAGGTTCGTCACCACCCCGCGCTACCGGCTCGAACTGTTCGAAGCGATGGCGGGGACGATCACCCCGGCGCAAATCGACACCGCGTACCGCAAGCTATGGAGCGGCAGCGCGCCGCTCGTCCACCTCAGCGCCAAGCAGGACGTGCCGGCAGCGCAGCTGGCCTCGGCCTTTGCCGCCAGCCGCGCGGTCGCCCTCGCCGCCCCCAAGGCGGCGGCCGCGCAGGCTTTTGCCTATGACAGCTTCGGCAAGACCGGGACGATCGCCGCCGACAGCCGCATTGCCGACCTCGGGTTGCGCACTGTCCGCTTCGCCAACAATGTCCGCCTCAACATCAAGAAGAGCGATTTCGAGGCTGGCAAGGTGCGCTTTCTCGTCCGCCTCGGCGATGGCCTGCTCGACCTGCCGCTCGACAAGCCCGGCCTGGCACCGATGATCTCGATCCTGTCGAGCATCGGCGCGGTCAAGAAGCATTCGCTCGAGGAACTCAAGGAGCTGACCGCCGGCAAGGTCGTCACGCTGGGCGCCGGAGTCAGCGACGATGCGTTCGTTGCCACCGGCACGACGACGCCCGCCGATCTCGCCTTCCAGATGAAGGTCAGCGCCGCTTATCTGCTCGACCCGGGTTTCCGCCCCGAGGCGGCCAGCCAGTGGGCCAACGCCATCCCGGTCTTCGCCAAGCAGCTCAAGGCCCAGCCGCAAAGCGTTGCCCAGACCCGGCTGCCGGTCATGCTCGCCAATGGCGACGAGCGCTTCGGCCTGCCGGGCTTGGAAATATTGGCGAAGCGCAACTTCGACGAGGCCCGCGCGGCGCTCGCCCCGGTGATCGCCTCGGCGCCCATTGAAGTGACGATCGTCGGCGATGTCGACGAGCAAGCGGCAATTGCCGCGGTCGCCAACAGCCTCGGCGCGGTCCCCGCCCGCAAGCTTGCCGACAAGCCCAATCCGGCGGCGCTCAAGGCGGCCTTCCGCACCGCTCGAACCCCGATCGTCCTGACCCACGAAGGCGCCGCCGATCAGGCGCTGGTCCAGGCGGCATGGCCGACCGACGACGACCGCGACTATCGCACCGTCGTCGGCGTCGACCTGTTGAAGGACGTCCTCGACCTGATGCTAACCGCCAGCGTCCGCGAGAAGCTCGGCGACAGCTACGGCGTCAGCCTCGCCAGCTCGATGTCCAACGTCTTCCCCAAATTCGGTTATCTGTCGGCCACTGCGGTGGTCGCTCCGGACAAGGCCGACGAAGTTCACAAGGCCTTTGAGGAAGCCGCCGCCGAGCTTCGCACCACCCCGGTCACCGCCGACCTCCTGGCGCGGGCCCGCAATCCCGAGTTGCAGGCGGTCGACCGGGCGATGCGCGAAAACGGCTTCTGGCTCGGCGCCTTGTCGCAGGCGCAAAGCGAGCCCGAGCGGCTGGACCGCATCCGCAAGCACAAGGCGGTGCTCGAGGCGGTCA
The DNA here is from genome assembly GCA_039921365.1 of Sphingomicrobium sp. Lineage (GTDB taxonomy): Bacteria > Pseudomonadota > Alphaproteobacteria > Sphingomonadales > Sphingomonadaceae > Sphingomicrobium. The sequence continues at coordinate 4,011 of JBDSBX010000036.1, forward strand.
CCCCCGCCGATTTGCAAAAGCTCGCATTGCTCTATTTGCAGCCGGCCCGGCTCCAGCGCTCGCGGATCGTCAGCACCAAACTGCCGGCGACCGCCGTGCGCTAGCCTCCCTTCGCCTGTTGCCAGTCCGCGGGCAGCTCGGGCGGCGGCGCGACATAGCCCGGGTCGCGGATCCAGCCGGGCGGGATCATCGGGTCGCGGTCAAGCATTTGCCATCCGGCAACCCCAGACTCGACCTGTGGATAACTTGCGTTAAACTCCCCGCCGCGACTCGGCAGTTAACGAGACGCTGCTGGGGAGGGGGAACGGCCGTGGAAGGCGACATTCGTTACTATCAGCGCCGCGCCTGCGAGGAGATGCGGGCGGCCGACCGCGCCGTCACCGAGCTCGCCCGCGAACGCCGGATGCAGCTGGTCGATCTCTACTTGCAGCGGCTGCAGGCACTGAATGCGCCCAGCCCGTTCGAGGACGACAGCTTCACCCGGATCCGCAGCCGCAACGGCCACCAGTCCGCCTTCGCCTGGCCCGGCCCCGACGTCAGCCACGCCGGGCGCATCTAGCCCCAAAAAAATGCAAAACCGG
>JBDSBX010000037.1:0-7740 GCA_039921365.1 Sphingomicrobium sp.
ATCGGCGTGGCTGGCGTACCTGTCGTTCGGCGTCACGGCACTGGCGGGCATCGGATGGCTGTGGAAGCGTGACCTGCGACTGGACGCGGTCGCGCACAGCGCGGCCGAGATCGGAGTCATGTTCACATGCTCGGCCTTGCCGACCAGGGCATCGAACCGAGTTGCCGCTTCCGCCCTGTTAAAGTCGCGCCGGTACTCCTCGCGCGCGAACGGCAGCGCCGATTGTAGCGAAAAGCCCAGCTCCAGCGCGGCCTCGGCGGCAATCTGGTCTGTCCCGTCGGCCAGTGCAGACACGAACACCAAACGCGTCCCACCAGCCGCGAAGCAATCGTCGGCGCTGGCGCGCACCGCCTCGGCGCCGCGGATCAGCATCGTGAGCGTCTCGCGAATCAGTCCGGGCAGTTTCGCCAGATAGCCGGGCGGAAGCGCCTCGTGGCGGTGGCCGGTAATCCCGACGCACAGCGTGAACGGAACAAGTGGCGGGGACTCGCCATCCGACGCCGAGTGCCGGATAGCCTCTGCACTCCCGTCGTTGCGCCGGTCGACGAGTGTCAATTTATGTTGGTTCCGCCGCCATTCCTGATGACCGGGTCGTGGCTGTAGGGTGGACCGGTGGTGGACGGCTTGCCGTTGAAGTTGAGCGCATAATGAAGGTCCACGGGATCGCCGGTGTTGGCGTTAGTCACTCGCAGTTGCTTGCCTCCGTTTTCGACACTGACGGGAGTGATCTGGCCTCCGTTGTTGCATTTGCCTGCGGGGCAGGTGTCGGGCTGCACCCAAATCGCATCCGTCGCATCGCTCAGGAAGAGCAGGTCGAGATCGGTGTCGTCGATCAGGTTGAACATCATTTCATGTCCGCCCGTGTCGGGCTTTAGCTCAATCGGATCATCGTTCCAGAATGGCCACCATTTCAACGTCTTCCATTTGACGCCGAATTCCAGCGCGCCGTGCTTCGACTTCGCCTTAACGTTCACGTAGATCGGTTTCAGATTGGACATTTTGCGCCTCATAGTCATCGTCGCCCCCCGTTTTTCAATGATTCCACATAGGTTGGAAAGCGGTATCCCATGGCTTGGAGCCGTTCCGCAATCCGATATGCCAAGTCGCGATGACCAAGCCTCAATTCGAGCAAGGCCAAGTCACCCAATTGGGGTGGCTGGGCTTCGACTCGTTCAGGCCAAAACGCTCGCGCCTGGCGCCATGCAGCCTGCGCTTCGGCCGGCTGGCCAAGCGACTGGTAGGCATCTCCGACCTGAAGAAGCGCCGAAGCCAGGGCAAACGACCGGTCTGGCTGCCGGGTTTCGCCTTGCGCCACTTGCGCCGCTCGTCGCGCGACATCGAGGGCTTCCTGGCGTGAGCCTGCACGAAGGGCGAGTGTTGATCGCACTTTGAGGCACTTGAGCTGCAGCGGAATGCGCCAGGTTGCAACGTTGCGGTCGCGCTGAAACAAGCGCCGCGCAACTTCGCAGCCCGAACGCGTGCTGGCGTTGGCGGCGGCGGAATCGCCGGAGGCCAGTTGCAGTTCGGCGAGATCGAGGCGGGCGTAAGCACCCCACTGCATCCATTCCGTATTATCGGGCTCGGTTCGGAATAGTTGTTCGCTGATGTCCCTCGCGGCTGTTGCATGCTTGACCCCCTCGGCTAGCTCGCCGCGCGAAGCCAGCAAACGTCCCATGGTGCGTTCCGCCGGAACCGATTGCGCCTTAAGCGCCATATCTCCGGAATTCGAGCGTTGGAGCCGCTCGATTAATGCCAACTGGCGCTCACGCTGCGCCAGTGCTTCATCCAGATTGCCACTAAGCTCGAGGGCGAAAGACAAATAGCCCAGTGTCTCCGAAAGCTGCTTTTGGACGATGAGGTTATGGGGCTCGGCCGCCGCCATGGTCTCGACCGGCCCCAACGACACCTGGAACGCGGACGCGGCTTCGCGATAACGATGCTGGTCCAGCAGTAAGGTGCCGAGATTGGTGTCGGCATAAATGCCTTCAAGCTGCCACTGGCGCTTGCCGGGCTCGAGCGCGATCATCTGATCGGCAAGTTGCTTGTAACTCTGGAATGCCGCTTCGGCTTCCTTCGCGCGGCCGCGCTGCCACGCGATGTAGCCGACCCAGAAGACGTTCTGGGCGTGGTCGAAAATTCGCTGCGGGTTATCCGGCGTGCGTCTGAATGCCTCGGCGGTTCCGGTCAGCGCTTCGCGGTATAGCAACAGCGCGCCATCGAGATTGCCACGGGTATTGGCGATCTCGCCCATTAGCGTCAAAGCTTTCGAGCGCTGCGCCAGCGCATCGTCGGAAAGGCTGCCCTTATCCTGACCTTGGTAATAGCCAAGCGCCCGCGCGCCGACCGAATCGAGCACGTCCAGCCGGCCTAAGGGCTCCAACTTCGACCTGAGATCGCCAAGCATGAACCCAACCAGTCCTTCGGCCTCGCGCCGTTGGCCGCGGGCCTCGTCGCGCGAATCGAGGGCGAAGATGGCCAAGGTGCTGGTGACGGCCATTCCTGCGAGCGAGGCGGCGGCGACGATCGCCAACCGCCGCTGGCGGCGAAGTGTCTCGCGCTGGACGAGCTGGTCGAGCCCGACCCCGAGCATTCCGGCGATCAGCTTCAGGAGGCCGAGGCGCTTGCCGTCGCGATGGTCGCGAAGGTCGGCCGCCAGCGGTTCAGCGGCACGCGTGGTCGGCCGGCCGCGGCGGTCGTATTTGTGACGCAGAGCGGGCGGCAGGCATTCCTCCGCCTCGCGTCCCGGGATATCGCTGGCGAACGGCTCCCCGGCGATGATTGCGGCCAGCACGCAGCCATCGGGGCTGTGCCGCTTGAACATGTCGATCTCGGCATTGACCCAGCGCGAGGTCGCGGCCGTCGGCGAGCACAGGACCACCAGGAAGCGCGACGAAGCCAGCGCATCGCGAATGTCCCTGCCCAGGTCCTGCGAAGCGGGGAGCTCGTGCCGGTCGCGGAAAATCGGCGTCAGCCGGCGCGGCGTGACGCCGTTTTCCGTCAACTGCCCGGCCAAGGCACTCGGCGTTCGAAACCCCTCTAGCGCGCCGTGCAGCCAGTCCGCCGTCGTCGCGTCGGCGTGGCTGTAGCTCAGGAATGCGTAATATTTGAGCGGCTGAACCTTGGTCGAGCGCAGCCCGGCCTCGTCGCCATGGCCTCGGCCCCGGTCCAATAGTCGGGCAACCCTCGGCATCGACCGGCCCCCCGCTCTTCTCCCGCGATGTAACAAACTTGGCCCGGTCAGCCAAGTTCTAGCGCCGAGGCGACGCGGATTTCCAAGCGTTTATACGCCTGACTCAATTAGCGCGGTGCGGATCAGGCACGTTTATCCGGCGCCGCCCGCCAAATAGATGCGCTCCGATTCGATCTCGCCACTTTGCGGATCGCCGACGATTTCAATGAGTTCGTCCGCCGCCGCGGTGTGAAACGAGGCCACTGCCCAGTCCTGGTCCTGAGCCGGCATGCGGTGCCAGGTATCGACCGGGATTGACAGGCCGGCGCCGCCGGGGACCATCTCGTGGGTGATCCAGGCGTTGCCGTCCCAAAATTCGAAGCGGCCCGGCTGGTTGAGTGCAAACATTCGCTGGATGCTGTTGGGGTGCCGCTCAGGCGGGTGAGCCGTACTGCGGCGCAAGGCGAACAGCCAGCTTGACTGGATCTCATTTGGCAGCCCGCTGCCGTAGAGCGACAGCGGGATCGGGCAAAAGGTCGACTTTGGTTGAGCTTGGTCCGCGCGAAGCTCAGCGAGCAGCCGCCTGGCGATCTCGCCCAACGACGATTGCACCGCGGCATCGGCGAGGCGAGCGGCCAGGCCATGCATCAATTGAGGTTCCGTCACCGACACCGCAATCGCGCTAGGGCCGGAACTGCAACGCGTCAAAAGCGGCGCGGGACTCCAGTTACACCGCTGATCCTTGAAGCCGCGCTATCGCTCGCCATTTCAGAGCCATGATCGACATCCGCCCGTTCGCTTCGCTCGGCCACGCCGACCACGGCTGGCTTGACGCCCGCCACCATTTTTCATTCGCCGATTACCATGACCCGTCTCGGGTGGGCTGGGGCAGAATCCGTGTCTGGAACGACGACCAGATCGCCGCCAAGTCCGGCTTTCCGCCGCATCCGCATCGCGACATGGAGATCATTACGTACGTCCGCACAGGCGCGATTAGCATCAGGATTCGCTCGGTAATAAAGGCCGCACTGGCGCCGGCGACGTCCAGGTCATGAGTGCCGGACCGGCGTCACCCATGCAGAGTTCAACCTCGAGGATGAGGCGACCACGCTGTTCCAGATCTGGATCGAGACCGACCGTCCCGGGGCCTTGCCTGGCTGGGGCGCGAAGCCGTTCCCGAAAAATGCCCGCGACGGCCAATTCCAGCTGCTGGCGAGCGGCGACGGCGAGGCTGACGGGCTGACCATCAACGCCGACGCGCGAATCCTTGGAGCCACGGTCCAGGCCGGCGGCGCGATCGACTTCGACGCGTCGCCCGACCGGCATGTGTATCTGGTCGCGAGTGGGCGAGTCCGGGTCAACGGGGTCGCGGCGGGCCCGCGCGACGGGATCGCCATCACCGGCGAGACCAGGCTGCGCATCGAGGCCGAGGATGACGCTGAACTGGTGCTGGTCGACGCCCGTTAATCGACGCTGTGCTTGAAGAGCATGGGATTGCGCGCCATGAGGCCCCGGCGCCCGCCGGAAGGCTGTGCGACTCAATGGCAACGAACGGGAAGAGATGAGGGCAGGCTTGCGCTTTGGCATGGTGGCAGCGGCGATTGCGCTGATGCTCGCGCCCGCGCCAGGGCTGGCGCAGGTCGCCGCTCCCGCCACCAATACACCCGCCACCGACACCATCGGACCTCGCGAGCTGCGAGATTTCACGCTCAACGGCACGGTCACGCGCCCTGCGGAGACGGCCCCATCACGGATCGCTCCGGCCCCGGCCAGGCCGCAGCCGCGCACGACGACTACAACGACTCCGCCGACCGTGGACCCGCCGGTCCGTCCGCGGATCGAACCGCGGCCGTCGGTGACCGCGACGCTGCCGCCCGCAAGCCCGTTGCCGGAAGCGGCTACGCCCGCGTCGACCGATGGCCTGGTCGCGCCGCCAACGTTCGAGCCAGCACCGATTTCGCCCAACGAACCTGCCGTCAGCCCAATCAGCGGCTATGTCCCATGGCTCTTGGCCTTGATCGTGCTGGCGGGCGGAGCGGCATTCCTGGCGTGGCGCCGGCGTGCGCAGCCCGGCTACGCGACGGTCGGCGCGGAACCGGAGTTTCTCGAGCGGGCGCAACCGGCAGCCGAGCCGCGCCCGCTGCCGCGCGTTCCGCCACCCCAATCCGCGCCCCTTCAAGCCGAGCCTCGGCAAGCTGCGCCGGCAGCGTCGGGCGTGGTTTCAACCCGGCTGCGGCCGTGGCTGGAGATTGACTTCTCGCCCGGCCGCTGCGTCGTCGAAGAGCAGGGCGCGACCATCCAGTTCGACGTCGAGTTATATAACAGCGGCAGCGCGCCGGCGCGCGACGTGCTGGTCGAAGCCAGCATGTTCAACGCCGGCCCCGATCAGGATGCCCAAATTGGCGCGTTCTTCGCCCGTCCCGTTGCCCAGGGCGATCGCGTCGCCACGATCGCGCCGTTGAGCCGCATTGCCATGAGAAGCGCGGTCAGCCTGAGCATTGAGCAGATGCGCGAGTATGAGGTCGGCGGCCGGCGCCTGTTCGTGCCGCTGGTCGGATTCAACGCGCTCTACAGCTGGAGCGGCGGCGACGGCCAGACCTCGACCAGTTACCTCGTCGGGCGCGACACCGACGCCGAGAAGCTGGCGCCACTGCGTCTCGATCTCGGCCCGCGAACCTTCCGCGGTCTCGGCGCGCGCCAGCACAATGTCGGCGTGCGGCGGTAGGGACTACAGCGCCGTGCCGACAGCATTGTAGCTGTGCCACGCAAGCACCGCCGCGGCGCCGCGGTGGGGGCGCCAGGCTTCCCCAAGTTCGCGCAATTGCTTCTCGCTCGGGCGCTCGTCGAGGCCGAGCATTCTGCCGATCGAGACCTGCACCGCGAGGTCACCGGCCGGCCAGACGTCGACCCGGCCTTCGGCAAACAGCAAATAGATTTCCGCCGACCAGCGGCCGATGCCCTTGATCCTGGTCAGCAGCGCAATGGCTTCCTCGTCGTCGGCGGGCAAATCGCCGAGGTCGAGCTCGCCCGACAGGATCAGCGCGGCAAGGCTGCGCGAATAGCCGGCTTTCTGCCGCGAGATGCCGGCGGCCCGCAGCTCCTCGTCGCTCGCCTTGAGGATCAGCTTGAGGTTGGGCGGCGAGCCGTAAGCGGCCTCGAGCTTGGCCCACATCGACCGCGCCGCGGCGACGCTGACCTGCTGCCCGACGATCGTCCGCATCAGGCTGGCGACCCCGCGGTCGCTAATGCGGACCTCGGGGCGGCCGTGGCTGGCGATCACCGCGCCGAACGCCGGCTCGACCGCCGCCAGATGATCAAGCGCGCCGTCCAGGCTGCCGCGCGAATGGACCATTATTTCCCCGCCAGCGTCGCCGCATAAAGCGCGACCGCGGCGGCGTTGGAGACGTTCAGGCTTTCGACCGCGCTGCTGATCGGCAAATGTGCCAGCGCGTCGCAATGTTCGCGCGTGTTGGGCCTCAGCCCGGGACCTTCGGCGCCCAGCACCAGCGCGATCTGCGGTGGCCCAAGCGCGTCCTTCAACGCCATCTCGGCTTCGCCGGCCAGGCCGACGCGCCAGAATCCGGCCTCGCCGATCTCGTCCATCGCCCGGGCGAGATTGACGACCCGCGCCCACGGCACCCGCTCGAGCGCGCCGGAAGCGGCCTTGGCGAGCGCACCACTTTCGGGCGGCGAGTGCCGATCCTGGGTGACGATTCCCACCGCCCCGAACGCCGCCGCCGAGCGCAGGATCGCGCCGACATTGTGCGGGTCGGTGACCTGGTCGAGGACGAGCAGCAGCGCGCGGTCGGGAGCGCTGCTGAGAATGTCGCCGAGCCAAATATTTTCGAGCGGCTCGACTTCGATCACCACGCCCTGGTGCGGCGCGTCGTGAGGCACCAGCCGGCCAAGGTCGGCGACGTCGGCGAACGTTACCGGCACGTGCTTGGGGAACTGCATCAGGGTCGCCGTGTCGTGGGTCGCCCAGGCCCGCAGCACTTTGCGTGTCGGATTGTCGAGCGCCGCAGCGACGGCGTGCTTGCCCCACATGCGCGGGCGATTGGGGGAACCGTGGGGATGCGAGCGCTTGTGCCGGGCCATGTGCGGCCGCTCATGCGGCGGCGGCGCGGGGCTGGCAAGCAGGAGGTTATCGGCAGTAGGCGGGCTCTTCGATGGGTTGGAGACGAAGACGGCGGCTTGTCCGCCAGGTTCCGACGGCGAGGATCAGCAGGATCGGATAGACCCAGAAACGGCCCGCCGCGGCATAAGCGATCGGGACCAGTATGCGCCGCTCGCCACCAGGTTGCGCACCGTTCTTCGGCAACGCGTTCGATAGCCGCCATTTGCGTGCTGCCTCCGGGCCACCCGTTGATGACCCACGATTTCATCACGCCCGAGCTGCTCGACGCTCAGCGGGTGGTGGCGCTCGCGCCCGACGACACCGCACGCATACAATGGGACCGCTCCTTCAGCAGCAGCGGCTCAGTCCCGATGACGGTAGTCGAAACACAATTCGCCGCGACGATTTGCCAATTGGCGCTGCAAGGCGCCGGGGTCGGCCTGACCAACTCACT
>JBDSBX010000038.1:0-2586 GCA_039921365.1 Sphingomicrobium sp.
CGGTAGCGCTCGCGCTCGGCCTTGCCGGGCTCGAAGCCAATGCGCGGCGGATTGGCCTCCACGCCGGCGACCTCGACAATAGCGAAGTCGCGTGGGTCAAGGAGCGAGCGCGATCAGAGGCGGCGGACGTCGCCATCGTCGGCGATTCGCGAATCCTGTTCGACACCAATCTCGACCGCTTCGAAGCGCTGACCGGAAAGCGCCCGGTCCAGCTGGCGATCCATGGCACCAGCGCGCTCACCTTGCTGGAGGATGTCGCCTCCAACCCAAAATTCAAGGGGCTGCTGATCGTCGGCATGGCCGATACGATGTTCTTCCAGCCGTTCGACGGTTACGGCGAATATGTCCGCCGCCGGGGCGATTTCACCTCGCCGTCGGGGCGGATTTCGGCCGAGCTCGACCATATGCTTCAGCGGCGCCTGGCGTACCTCGACTCGAGCCATCGCCTGAGCGTCGTCGCGCACCGGCTCGACCCCGATTTTCGGCCCGGGGTGGAGGGGCCCAAGCATGACATCTGGAAGCTGTCGGAAGTCGGCGAGAACCGCCAGACGTGGATGTGGCCGCGAGTCCAGTACGACCCCGCCGTCCGTGCCCGGAGCCGCTGGGCCTGGGACGGCTTCAAGGAGAAATTCCCGTTCACGCCGCAGCTGATCGCCAAGGGGCAGGCGCGCGCGGTCACGGCGGTTGCGACGATCCGCGCGCGCGGCGGCGAGGTGGTGTTCGTGCGGCCGCCATCGGACATCCATCTGCGCGTCAACGAGGAAGCGCAGGTCCCCAAGGCCAAGGGCTGGGACGCGCTGTTGCGCAACACCCACGCCGCCGGCGTCCACAACGACGATTTGCCGCCGCACCTTCGCCGGCTGATCATACCCGAATGGTCGCACCTCAACCGCGACTGCGCGAGAGTGTTCACCGACGCCTATGTTCGCCGGCTAGTCGCGCTGACCCCGCGGCTGACGCTGCGCGCCGGAGCGCCACCGCCGCTGACTCGCGACGATTGCGTGCCCCCGGGCCAGCAGTGAGGGCTCGAAGCCGCGACATTTGGCGTTCAGGCAGGGAATGAGATAGGCCATCGCAATGACCCGCCGAACGATCAACGCCCTTTATTACTACGCCCGCGAGGGTGGGACCGGCTGACGCTCAAGCGACAGACGAACCCAGCCTCGACCCGCCAAGCCTTCGCTCGGCGGGTTTTTTATTGAGCCTGAAAGGACCGACCAATGCTGCACAAAGCCATTGCCACGACCGAGCAGCCGCGCGGCTGGCAGGATTATGTCGTGCCACAGTGCTGGGATGCTTTTACGGACGAGGACCATGCGGTGTGGGACTTGCTGTTCGCCCGCCAGGTCGAGTTGCTGGGCAGCCGGGTAGTGACGCAATTCCTCATCGGCATCGACCTGTTGCGCCTGTCGCACACCGGCGTCCCCGACCTCGACGAGCTCAACGCCATCCTCGAGCCGCGCACCGGCTGGCAGACGGTGGCGGTGACCGGGCTGGTCCCGGACGACATCTTCTTCGCCATGCTCGGCGAACGCGTCTTCCCGGTCGGCAATTTCATCAGAGCGCGCGAGCAGCTCGACTATTTGGAAGAACCGGACTGCTTCCACGATTTGTTTGGGCATATCCCGATGCTCGCCGATCACGAGTTCGCAGGCATGATCGAGCATATCGGGCGGCTGGGCGGAGCGGCGATCGCGGCGGGGCATGGTGAGCTCGTCTCTCGCATTTACTGGCACAGCGTCGAGTTCGGCCTCGCCCGCGAGGGCGGCGAGCTCAAGATCCTCGGTGCGGGATTGGCTTCCAGTTTCGGCGAAGCGCACTTCAGTCTGGAGAGCGACAGCGTTGAGCGATTGCAGTTCTCGGTCCCGCGAGCCGCCCGCACCGCCTACCGCAACGACGTGTTCCAGCCGCTTTACCTGGTATCCGCCTCGGTCGAATCGACGGTCGAGGAGATAATAGACACCAGCGCCGAGCAGCTGCTGGGTGACTTGCGGGGGCCGTGAGCGAAACGGCCCCCAATTAAGCCCAAAGTTAGGCGGCGTGCGCGACCGCCGCGTCGATGTGCATGTCCGCTGCCCCGTGCAAGGCTGCCGCGGCGAAGTGCCCGCCGCCTCCGCCGCCCCCGCCGGCAGCGCCGTAGCTGTAGTAGGTCGTGCCATCGTCGACGACCGTGCCGAGATAGGCGAGCGTGTTGACCGGTTGCCCGTTGGTGCCGTCAACCTCGATGTGGTCGAGCGCGCTGAAATCAATCATCCCGTCGGTCAGGTCGATCAGATTATTGGCATCGAGGTCGGCGAGCCGCTGGGTCAGGAACAGCCGGTCACCACCGCCGAAGTCGGTGATGTGGTCGTAGCCGGTGTTGCCGGTCAGATTGTCGAAATAAAAGATATCGCTGCCGCGGCCGCCGGCGAGCCAATCGTTGCCGAGGCCGCCAGCGAGCCGGTCGTCGCCATTGTCGCCGTACAAGCGGTCATTGCCGGCGCCCGCGTCGAGCCGGTCGTTGCCGTTGCCGCCGTAGAGCTGGTCGACGCCCGAGCCGGCGCGCAACGAATCCTCGCCGTTAAAGCCGCGAAGGGTTTCCGCGGC
>JBDSBX010000039.1:0-7751 GCA_039921365.1 Sphingomicrobium sp.
TATGAAAGCTTCGAAGTCGTCGTCGAGTTCGTCAAGCAGGCGGCGGCCGATCCCGACGTCGTCGCCATCAAGCAGACGCTCTACCGGGCCGGCAAGCAGTCGGCGATCATCCGCTCGCTGATCGACGCAGCGGAAAGCGGCAAGTCGGTGACCGCCGTGGTCGAGTTGAAGGCGCGTTTCGACGAGGAGCAAAATCTGCTGTGGGCAAGCGCGCTCGAGCGCGCCGGCGTCCAGGTGGTCTACGGCTTCATCGATTGGAAAACTCACGCCAAGGTGTCGATGGTCGTCCGGCGCGAGGAGAAGGGCTACCGCACCTACTGCCACTTCGGCACCGGCAATTATCACCCGGTGACCGCCAGAATCTACACCGACGTCAGCTATTTCACCGCCGACCAGACGGTCGGCCGAGATGTCGCCAAGCTGTTCAATTACATCACCGGTTATTTGGAGCCGCGCAATCTCAAACGGCTGATTCTTTCGCCCCACCAGATGCGCAACGAGCTTTTGAAGCTGATCGACGTCGAGATGGCCAATGCCCGAGCGGGCAAGCCGAGCGGCGTCTGGGCGAAGATGAACTCGCTGGTCGACAAGGCGATCATCGATAAGCTTTATGAAGCCAGCGCCGCGGGGGTGCCGATCGACCTCGTCTTGCGCGGCATCTGTTGCCTGCGGCCGGGCGTCTCCGGCCTGTCCGAAAATATCCACGTCAAGTCGATTGTCGGCCGTTTTCTCGAACATGCCCGGCTATGGTGCTTTGGCAATGGGCAGGAGCTGCCCAATCCCGGCGCGCGCGTGTACATCAGCTCGGCGGACTGGATGCCGCGCAACTTCGACAGGCGAATCGAATATATGCTGCCGATCGACAACCCGACCGTTCATGCCCAATTGCTCGACCAGGTGCTGGTCGCCAATCTGCTCGACAATGAACAAAGCTGGCGCCTCAACCCGGACGGAACTTATCAGCGGCTTGAGCCCAAGCCGACCGAGGCGTTCAACCTGCACGAATATTTCATGACCAACACTTCATTGTCCGGGCGCGGCCAGGCGCTGAAAAAAGGCCGCCGAGTTCCCAAGCTTCGATTCCACCGCGGCCGTTAGCCCCAGGGTGACGTCCCGCAAGCCTGTCGCGATCGTCGATATCGGCTCGAACTCGGTTCGCCTGGTCGTCTATTCGGGCGCGCCGCGCGTACCGACGCCAATTTTCAACGAAAAGGTCCTTGCTGGCCTCGGCGCCGAACTGTCGAAGACCGGTCAATTGTCCGCAAGGAGCCAGGACAAGGCGCTGGCGGCGCTCCGGCGGTATCATCTGCTGATCGGTCACATGGGCGTCAGGCGCACCCGGGTGGTCGCCACCGCAGCTGCTCGCGAAGCCCGCAACGGCGCCCAGTTCGTCCGCAAGATCAACGCCATCGGCTTTGATTGCGAAGTCCTGACGGCCGCCGAGGAAGCGCGCCTCGCCGGCGAAGGCGTGCTGTCCGCTATTCCCGGCGCCGACGGCATCGTCGGCGATCTGGGCGGCGGCAGCCTCGAGCTTGCCGATATCCGCGGCGGCGTCGTGCGGACCGCGATTTCGCTCCCCTTGGGTGTGCTTAGGGTCGACGGTGACGCCGCTGGCGAGCGGCGGGCGCTCGACATGCTGTGCGCCGGCTTGAACGAGAGCGGACTGGCGGAAGCCGGAACCGGTCGGCCGTTCTACATGGTCGGCGGCTCGTGGCGCGCGCTCGCCAGGATCGACATGATCGCCACCGACTATCCGCTGCCGGTCAAGCACCAATATCGAATGCGGCCGGAACGTCCCGCCGAGCTTCGCAAGATGATGGGCTCGCTGGACGCAAAAGTGAAAAAGTCGCTCGCCCCCGCCCGCCTGGCGACGTCGCCGGTCGCGGCGATGCTCCTGTCACAACTCGCCGAAGAGCTGCGGCCGAGCGAGCTGATCCTGTCGAGCTTCGGGATTCGCGAAGGGCTGCTTTACGAAGGGCTTGGCAAGGCCGACCGCAAGCGCGATCCGCTGATCGAAGAGGCCCGCGATGCCGGCGGTGCCGAGCGCCGGTTCGGCGAACATGGCGACCTGCTCAACGACTGGATCGGCGCGGCGTTCGACGATCCGCCGGCGCTTGGCCGGATCCGCCACGCATCGTGCCTGCTGACCGACGTCGCCTGGCAAGCCACTCCAGATTTTCGAGCAGACCGGGGCGTCGAGATGGCGCTGCACGGCAAGTGGGTCGGGGTCGATGCGCCCGGCCGGGTGATGATCGCCCAGGCGCTGTCGTCCAGCTTCGGCCGCGACAAGCTGCCCAACAGCGCGTTGGCTGGGCTGTGCACGCCCGAGGAAATCGCCCGCGCGATTTGCTGGGGCATGGCGATCCGCCTCGGCCAGCGGCTTTCGGGCGGCGTCGGCTCGGTGCTTCAGAGTACTCGGCTGAGCAAGGAAGGTGACGTCCTCCGGCTTCACGTCAGCGCCACGGAGCGCGCGCTCGTCAGCGACGGCGTCCACCGCCGCCTGGCGCGCCTCGCCGAGGCGCTTGGCCGGACCGCCAGGGTCGTCGTCGGCTAGCCTGCTCAGATCGAAGCGGCGGCGCCGTAGCTCATTTCGTGCTGGTTGATCACGGTCCGGACAACATTGTTCATCAGCGTCATGCGGGTGATCAGCGGCGTCGAGGTGCGCTTGATCATCACCGCCACCGCATAGCTTCGGCCGTTGGGCGCCGTCAGGATGCCGATGTCGTTATAGCCTGCCTGGACTGGCCCCAGCACCTGCCCGGTGCCGGTCTTGTGGCTCAGGCTCCAGCCCGGCTTCAAGCCGCCCTTCAGACGGTTAGCGCCGGTCTTGGTCTTGCTCATGATCGTCAACAATCGTGCGGTCGAGGGCGGCGACAGGATCTCGCCGCGCTTCAGCCGCGACAAAGCGCTGACGATCGCGCTCGGTGCGGCGCCGTCGTAGGGGTCCTCGACGTAGCGGTCGAACGACGCCTTGCGCACCGCGTAGGGCAGCGCGTTGCGGGCCGAGTAAAAGCCATTGCCGACCGAATAGCTCTGTGACCAGATCAGCCCGGCGATTTTGCTCTGCAGCGCACGCTCGCCGTCGTAGAAGCGGATCGCGCCGAGCCCCTTGTCGGCGATCATTGCGCGCACCGCCGCCGGCCCGCCGATCGAGCGCATCAATTTGTCGTTGCAGGTGTTGTCGCTGGTCGTGATCGCCTTGAACATCAGGTCGGCGAGCGAAGTGGTGTAGCCGCCGCCCATGATCATCGAGGCGATCGGCTGGTGGAATAGGGTCAGGTCGCTGCGGGTCAGAGTGACCCTGTCGTCGAGCCGCACGCGACCGCGGTCGACGGCATCAAGCGCCGCGATCGACACCCATAATTTGCTGACACTCTGCTGAGGGTAGAGTTCGTCGGCTTGCCACCCCACCTGCCAGCCGTCGTTGACCGAGCGGACCGCGATCCCGACCCGCCCATTGAAGCCGCGGCCCAGCGAATTGACCCGCTGGCGCAGATAGATCGGCGTCTGCGGTGGGAGCCGGACAATCGGCGGGCCCGGTTGAGACTCGGCAGTCTGGTTCGCGGCCGCAGCGCCGACCGTTGCCAGAGCGGCGATCGCCATGCCCAGTCCCCAGCTTCCAAGTGACGTCATGACCCCAAGAACTCCCGAACTCTTGCCATATTCCAATATCTTGCCGACGTGACCTGAATGTCTGCTGTGCGGCTCGACGGGCAAGATTCGCATTCGCGGGTCGGGTTGCCAAGCCCTTTTTGGTGAGCCGCTGTTAGCGGCGCGTCACCGCTCGGCGCCGTTACCGGCGAGGAGCGCCGACGATTCAATCTCGTCGAGAGCGCGGTGGGCGGCGACATAACGCCGCGCTTTCCCGACCCACGCCTGGGCCCGCTGCGCGCCCGGGAGCCGCATCGTTTCGGCCAGCGCGCTGTCGACATCGCCCGATTCGAGCCGGCTGGCGGCCCTCAGATAGCGGGCGTTGGGCTTGGCCGAGGGCACGCGGGCCTTGTGGATATCGACCAGCGAGCCGAGTTCGCGCCGGACATTCGACCACCAGCTGTCCTGCGGCCCACCGCCCCGCAGCTCCGGCCCCAGCTTTTCATAATCCGTTGCCAGCTCATCGAGCCGAACGGGCGAGCGCGAGGCCGTGACGATGGTCGCGACGGCGCGCGGATGGCGCGCTCCAAACCGGTCGACCAGCAAGCTTTCGAGGTATCCCAGCGACACGCCGCGGTCGATCGCGCGCCGCGTTGCGAAAGCGACCACCAGCGCGTCGGTCCGCCCGGCCGAGCCCTCCGCCCGCCGGGCCGCATTCTCGACCCCACCGAGCCGCGCTTCGAGGCCAGCGATGCGCGCCTCGACCGCTTGTTCCTGGGCGGCGGTGGCGTCGCTCGGCTGCACGATCGGCGCGGCGAGCATCCGCGGCGCAGCAACGGCGTTCGGCGTGCTTGGTGTAACCCCGAGGAAATGCGCGGCCCGCTGGTAATGGGCCAGCGCCCAGATTGCCGCCGCGGCCCCAAGGATGATCAGGGTCAGCCCAATCAACAGCCGGGCGCTCCAGCTCAAGCGGCTTGGGGAAACGGGCGCGTTCATCTCGTTACGGGCTTGTCGCACAGCCTTGCCGCAAGGGCTAGCAGGGCTTCATCATCGGCCGCCGCGGCGGCTTCCCGCATCGCCCAGCCGTCGCCCGCCGCGCCTGCCGCCGCCTCGCTGATCGCCGCGATGCGGACCGTGGTGCGATCGACTCCAAGTTGCACGGCGAGCTCGGCCAGCCGCCCTCCGGCGCGGGGCGAATGGACTGCGACCACCGCGCCCTCGATGCTCGACAAGTTCTCGGGCGGCGGTAGTTCGACAGAGCGATAGACCGGCACCGCATGAGTCGCCGGCGCGGCGATGCGATGCTCGCCGCACAGATGCAGCAGGCGCAGCCCGACCGGGATCGAACCGAGCAGCTGCTCGACGCCGCCATTTCCCTCACGCGCGATATCGAATCCCGCCTCGCGAGCCGCCGCGGCCGTTGCGTCTCCCACCGCATAAACAGGCAGAGCGCGAAGCTCTTCGAGCCCATTCCCACCATGCCGAACGGCATTGGCGCTGGTCAGCAGCAACGCGTCGAATTGCCCCGCAGCGGGCATTCCCCACGCCACGGCTTCAATGGCGAACAAGGGCATTGCGACGGCCTCCAGCCCGATCGCTCGCGCCCGTTGGAGGGACGCGCTCGCGCCGGGCTCGGGGCGCAGGACTACCAGCCGCCTCATGCCCCCGCCGTCATTTTGGCGCGAACAGGCTCCGGATGGCGGCGGGAGCGTTGTCGAGCATGCGCAGCGCCAGCCTGGCCGGCGTCTTGCAATCGCCGCACTCGAACCGCGCTTTGTCCTGGATCATCTCGCTGCCGTCCTCGGAAAACAGCTGGGCACGCATGCCGAGCTCGCCGTCATCGAGTATCGCCAGCGCGGCGACCGGCGAGTGGCATGAGCCGCCGAGCGCCAGAGTGAACGCCCGCTCGGCCATCACTGCGGAGAAAGTGATCTGGTCGTTGACCGTGGTCAGCATGCTCTGAGTCATATTGTCATCGGTGCGGCACTCCATGCCGAGCGCCGCTTGCCCCGGAGCTGGGAGCATGACTTCGATCGGCACCGCCAGGCCGACGTTGGTCAGCCCCAGCCGCTTTAGCCCCGCCGAGGTCAGCAAGGTGGCATCGACCTCGCCCGATTTCACCTTGGCCAGCCGGGTTTCGATATTGCCGCGCAGGGGCACGATGTTGAGGTCCGGCCGCAGCGAGCGCAATTGCGCGGCCCGGCGCGGCGACGAGGTCCCGATCCTGGCGCCATGGGGCAGCGCGGCGATGGAAGCGGCGCCGATCAGCCGCTCGCGGACGTCGCCGCGCGGACGCATCGCGGCGATGTGAATACGGTCTGGGCGCTCGCTTTCGACGTCCTTCATCGAGTGGACGCAGAAATCGACCTCGCCGGCGAGCAGCGCGCGGTCGAGCTCCTTGGTCCATAGGGCCTTGCCGCCGATCTCGGCCAGCGGCCGGTCCTGGATCTCGTCGCCCTTGGTGCGGATCGGCACGATCTGGACATAGTCCGCCGGCCACCGCTGCGCGGTCTCCAGCGCCGCCGCGACCTTGCGCGCCTGGGCGAGCGCCAGCGGCGATCCGCGAGTCCCGAGTTTGAGTCCGCCATTCATGGCCCACCCCTAGTGCATCGGGGCGGGTTGAGGCAAAGGCGGCGCGGTGTCTCTCATTCTCGGCCTCGAATCCTCGTGCGACGACAGCGCCGCGGCGATCGTCGGCAGCGACCGGCGAATCCTCGCCCATGCGGTCGTCGGCCAGAATGCGGCCCACCAACCCTATGGCGGAATCGTTCCCGAAATCGCCGCCCGCGCCCATGTCGAGATCTTGCCCGGCCTGATTCGCCGAGTGATCGGCGAAGCCGGGGTCAGCATCTCGGACATCGACGCGGTCGCTGCCACCGCTGGTCCTGGCCTGATCGGTGGCGTCATGGTCGCGCTGCTTGCCGGCAAGGGGCTGGCGCTCGCCACCGGCAAGCCGCTGATCGCCGTCAATCACCTCGAAGGCCACGCGCTGTCGCCGCGGCTGGTCGATCCGGACCTTGAATTTCCGTATCTGCTGCTGCTGGTGTCGGGCGGCCACTGCCAATTGCTCGAAGTCGCCGGCGTCGGCCGCTACACCAGGCTGGCGACGACCATCGACGATGCGGTCGGCGAAGCGTTCGACAAGGCCGCCAAGCTACTCGGCCTCGATTATCCCGGCGGTCCGGCGCTCGAGGCATTGGCCGCCATGGGCGATCCTAAAGCCGTACCGCTGCCACGCCCGCTGCTCGGCTCGCCCGAGCCGCACTTCTCATTCGCCGGCTTGAAAAGCGCGGTCCAGCGCGCGGCCGCGTCGGGCGCGCACCGGCCCGCCGACATCGCCGCCAGCTTCCAGCAGGCGGTCATCGATTGCCTCGTCGACCGCACCACCCGCGCGCTCGAGACCAGTGCCGCGCCGGCGCTGGTCGTCGCCGGTGGGGTCGCCGCCAACCGCGCCATCCGTGCCGCTCTGGCAGAGCTGGCCGAGAAGCGCGGCCGCCGCTTCAGCGTCCCGCCCGCCTGGCTGTGCACCGACAATGCGGCGATGATCGCCTGGGCCGGCGCCGAGCGGCTGGCGGCCGGCCTGACCGATACGCTCGACGCGCCGGCCCGCGCTCGGTGGCCGCTGGACGCAAGCGCGGCGATGGTTCGCGGCGCGGGCGTCAAGGCATGAGCATCGCCACATGACTATTGAACGCCTGGCGGTGATCGGCGGCGGCGCGTGGGGAACGGCGCTCGCCCAAATTGTCGCCACTGGCGGGCGCGAGACCCTGTTGTGGGCGCGCGAGCCGGAGGTCGTCGAAGCGGTCAACGACAGCCACGAAAATCCCGTCTTCCTCCCCGGCCAGAAGCTCGATCCGGCGATCCGCGCGACGTCCGACCTAGCGGAGGCCACCGCCGCCGACGCCTGGCTGATCGTCACTCCGGCGCAGCACATGCGGGCCGTCCTCGAACATGCTCCGGATTACGCAAAGCCGCTGATCCTCTGCTCGAAGGGCATTGAGGAGCGCAGCGGGATGCTGCTCCATGACGTCGCCCACGCCGCCTGTCGGCAAGCGCCGATCGCGGTCCTGTCGGGCCCCAGCTTCGCCGACGAAGTCGCGGACGGCTTGCCGACCGCGGTGTCGCTTGCCGCCACCGACAGCGCGCTTGCCGAATCGCTC
>JBDSBX010000040.1:0-8670 GCA_039921365.1 Sphingomicrobium sp.
GTCCCACACCGAAACCTCGATCTTCGACAAGATTTGCGCAACCTCGTTCATGAAAGCGATGTTGATGTCGCGCTGGGCGTTCTCGATCGCCTTGGCCGCTTCCGCCGCCTTGATCGACGCGGCGCGAAACACGCCGCCGGTGGTGATCGCGCCGTACATCGCTTCCAGCTGGTCGAGCGCTTCGGCGTCTTCGGCAGCAATGACCTTGGTGATCTTGCCGATGGTATGGGTCTTGTCGCCGGGGTTGATCCGTTCGGGGGAGTAGCCGAGGCGGAAATCGCGGCCGCGCTTGAGATTGCCGGCGCGCTCGAGCTCGCCCCCGCAAATCTCCTCCGTCACGCCGGGATAGACGGTGCTTTCGTAAATGATCGTCGGTCGCTTGGCCGGGTCGATCGCCACAGCAATCATCCGCGTCGCGGCCATCACCGCTGACAGATCGGGGCGATTGGCGGCATCGACCGGAGTCGGCACGGTGACGATGTAGACATCGGCGCCGCGGCAGTCCTCGGCCGCGACTGTCAGCTTGAGGTTGCTCTGGGCAAGTGCGTCACCGTCGATTTCGCGCGTGCGGTCATGCCCGGCGGCAAGCTCGGCGATTCGCCTGGTATCGACATCCATGCCGGTGACCTGGAACTTTCGGGCCAGCGCCACGGCCAATGGTAGGCCGACGTAGCCCAAGCCGACAACGACGATATGACCGATCTTGCTCATCCGTTCCTTTCGGGCTGGGCCCATTGCCAGCTGTTTGCAGGATAAGCCTTGGTTGGCCCAGACGTTCCGCGCGCTAGCCATTGTCCGCCGCTGCCCGAAACGCGGGCGTACTAACTGCCGGCCGCCGCCGTGAACAGGCCGCACCGGAGTCTCATCCCTCGCTTTTGCCCGAATATTCAACTAGAGGCACACTTCTTCCGATGACCATCATGACCCTTCCTCGAGCCCCGCGCGTGGGCCTGGTTTCGCTCGGCTGTCCCAAGGCCCTGGTCGACAGCGAGCGGATCATGACCAAGCTGCGCGCCGACGGCTACGACATGTCGCCCGATTATGCCGGGGCCGACGTGGTGCTGGTCAACACCTGCGGCTTCCTCGACAGCGCCAAGGCCGAAAGCCTTGAGGCGATCGGCGAAGCGATCGCCGAGAACGGCCGCGTCGTCGTCACCGGTTGCCTCGGCAAGGAAGCCGAACTGATCCGCTCCCGCTTCCCGGGAGTGCTGGCGATCACCGGCCCGCACCAATATGAAGACGTCGTCGCCGCGGTCCACGAGGCGGCGCCGCCGGTCGCCAACGCCTTCCTCGACCTGGTGCCCGAAGCCGGCCTCAAGCTGACGCCGCGCCATTACAGTTATTTGAAAATTTCCGAAGGCTGCAACCACCGCTGCGCGTTCTGCATCATCCCGGCGCTGCGGGGGGATCTCGTCAGCCGCCGCCCCGACGCCATCCTGCGCGAGGCCGAGAAATTGATCGCTGCGGGGACACGCGAGCTACTGGTGATCAGCCAGGACACGTCGGCCTATGGTGTCGATCTGCGCCACGCCGCCTGGCCGTGGAAAGGCGCGGAAGTTCGGGCCCACATGACCGATCTGGCCCGCGAACTCGGCTCGCTGGGTGCGTGGGTCCGCCTTCACTACGTCTATCCCTATCCGCACGTCGATCGCGTCATCCCATTGATGGCCGAGGGGCTGGTCCTCCCCTACCTCGACATCCCGTTCCAGCACGCGTCGCCAAAAATCCTGCGGGCGATGCGGCGCCCGGCCAACGATGCCCGGGTGCTGCAGCGGATCCTCGGGTGGCGCGAGATTAGTCCCGACATCGCCATCCGTTCGACCTTTGTCGTCGGCTTCCCCGGCGAAACGGAAGAAGACTTCCAGTATCTTCTCGACTGGCTCGAGATCGCCCAGCTCGACCGCGTCGGCGCGTTTCGCTTCGAGCCGGTGGCGGGCGCCGCCGCCAATGCGCTCCCCGATCCGGTGCCCGAAGAGGTCAAGCAAGAGCGCTACGAGCGGATCATGGCGCTGTCCGCGCGCATCAGCACCGCCAAGCTTGCCGCCAAGGTCGGCAAGACGCTCGATGTGCTGATCGACGCAGTCGATAGCGACAACGGCGGCGCCACCGGCCGCTCCAAGGCCGACGCGCCCGAGATCGACGGCGAAGTTCATCTTCGCGATGCGGGAGGGCTCAACCCCGGAGACATCGTCTCGGTGAGCATCGAGGACAGCGACGACCACGACCTGTACGGCGTACCGATCGGTCGTTGATGCATCCGGACCATTCGTGGCTTCGTATACGTTGTTGCGCATGTTGCGCTCAACGAAAGGTCAGATCATGCGAACCAAGACAATCGGAATGGCACTCATCTCGACGACGGTAATTGCCGCCGCTGCAGCATTCGCCGCCCCCGCGGCCGAAGGCGGCCGGAAATTCACGGTCCAGCTGACCGGTGCTGCCGAAGCTCCGGTAACGGGCGACCCCGACGGCTCGGGCACCGCACGCCTCACCGTCAACCCAGGGCAAGGACGAGTCTGCTACGATATCGAGGCGCGCAACATCGACGCGCCGACCGCGGGCCATATTCACGAAGCTCCTCCCGGAGTCGCCGGACCGGTCGTCGTCGGCTTGTTCGCGAGCTCTACGAACACTTCGCTTAGTCTGAGCGGCTGTGTCCCCCTCTCCCGCGCCCAGGCGATGGAGATCATCAAAACTCCTTCGGATTATTACGTCAACCTTCACAACGCAGCCTATCCAGGCGGAGCGATCCGCGGCCAAATGTCCAAATAAGCGGCTGCCGCCCGCCTTTGGCCTACGCTAAGGGCGGGCGATGACCGATTTCGCACCCCTGCTCGTTCCCGATCGCGGCCAGAAGGCCCGTTCGATCCACCTCGTCGATAAATCGTCCTTCGTCGACTGGGTCAAAAGCCGCACGGCCGATGACCGCTCGCTGATCGAGGCGCACCGCTTCGACGGCAAGACCGCTTATGCCCATGTCATCCTGCCGGGTGACGGCGACGTCGAGGTGGTGAGCACCGTCGCGAATGTTTCAGCGCTGTCGCCGTGGTGCCTGGCGAAGCTTGGCGAGGTGCTTCCTGAGGGCACTTATAAACTGGCGCAGGGCGAGCCCGGAAAGGCGGCGCTCGGCTGGCTCCTCGCCCAGCACCGTTTCGACGATTACCGCACCAAAAAGGATGCGGAGCGCGGCCCCTGCACCCTCGTCACCCACGATGCCGCCCGGATCGACGACAGCATCCGGCTGGCCGAAGCGACCGCGCTGGTCCGCGACCTGGTTGATACGCCGGCGGCGGACCTTGGCCCGGCCGAACTGGAGCATGCGCTGAGGGCGCAGGCGGCGCGGTTCGATGCCGAAGTGCGAGTCACGTCCGGCGATGTTCTCGCAACGGGTTTTCCGCTGATCGCCGCGGTTGGCCAGGCCGCGCCGCGGACGCGCGCCCCCCGCCTGCTGGAAGCCGAGTGGGGCAACCCCAAACACCCGCGTGTCGCCATCATCGGCAAGGGCGTCTGTTTCGACAGCGGCGGGCTCGACCTCAAAAATGCCAGCGGCATGCGGTGGATGAAAAAGGACATGGGCGGAGCGGCCCACGCGCTGGCCCTGTTCGGGCTGGTCGCGGCCGCGCGCCTTCCCGTCCGAATGCATTTGCTGATCCCGGCGGTCGAAAATGCCGTGTCGGGCAACGCCTATCGCCCAGGCGATATCCTCAAGTCGCGCCAGGGGCTGACGGTCGAGATCGACAATACCGACGCCGAGGGCCGGCTGATCCTTGCCGACGCTTTGGCCCGCGCCGCCGAGGACCAGCCGGAATTGATGATCGACTTCGCGACTTTGACGGGCGCCGCGCGGATCGCGCTGGGGCCCGATCTGCCGGCATTGTTCGCCAACCGCGAGAATCTGCTCACCAGCCTCGAAGACGCTGCCAAGGAGGTTGGGGACCCGCTGTGGCGGATGCCGCTGTGGGACGGCTATGACGAAATGCTGAAGAGCGACACCGCCGACCTCGTCAACGCGACGGGCTCACCGATGGCGGGCTGCATCACCGCCGCGCTTTTCCTCCGCCGCTTCGTGCCCGAGGCGATTGCCTGGGCCCATCTCGATACCTTTGCCTGGCGGCCCAAGGGCAAGCCCGGCCGGCCAACCGGCGGCGATGCGCTTGGGCTGCGCGCGGCCTTTGCGATGCTCCAGGATCGCTATCCGGCCGGTTGACCCGCGACGTTTAGTGCCAATTGGACGCGGTTTTCCTGTTTTTCCTGTCGCTTGGCGCAACATTTCGGCTCCTTACCGGTTTCATTCTCCAAGCACGCGACACGACGGAGAATGATAATGAGCGAGGTTTCGCTATCTGGATGGATGAAGGCATTGATCGCCTATGTCCGCTCTGGCGAGCCGGACCTCACCAACCGCCAAATGGCGCTGTTGATGCTGGTCCACCTGACATCGGGGCCGCACACGGTCCGCGGCCTGGCGAGGACCTTGGGCGTGTCCAAGCCGGTCGTCACTCGTGCCTTGAACACGCTTGGCGCACTCGGCTATCTGAGGCGCGAACGCGATCAGGACGACCGGCGCAACGTGTTCGTCGTCCGGACCGGCGAAGGGACGAATTTTCTTGAAGGCTTCAAACGCAACCTCGGCGAGGGCGGCGAAACCAGCGCGGCCCATCGGCCCGTCATCGGCCAGGCGGCCTTCGCGCACCAGCGCTGAAGGCTTCGCGCTCAGCGGGCCTTCGAACCCGCCGGATCCCGCTTTCAATGCCTATCGCCCCGACCTCGCCGATTGCGAGCTCGCCGGCCGAGTCATCGCCTCGCATTATGCCGAGCCGCTCGAACGGGTGATAATCAAGGCGGTCGCTCTCCTGTCGGCACCGTCGGACGATGCCGAGCGCTTGCTTGAGCTCCAGCCCGGGGATTCGTTCGCGATGCTCGACAACAGCCTGGGTTGGGCCTGGGGCTACGCCGGGAAGGACCGGCGCGTAGGCTACGTCGGAGCGAAATTCGTCAACGCACCTCAGAGATAGCCGCCGGCTCCGCGGGCACTAAATCTTGAATTCATGGTTTGTGGCGTTATCGAGAGCGTGCGCCGGGGGGTGTGTCGGAGTTTGCAAGGTTGCCCCACGACGACATTGGCCCGGACGATGCGCTGGACGCGGCAGCATCAAGTCATGCCGGCGAAACCAGCGTGACGGGCGAAGCGCTGTTCCAGTTTCTCGATAGGCTCGGCCAGCAAGTGTCCAAGGCGGTCAACGCCGACGAGATCATGGCCCTGACCACGAAGTTGACCGCCGAGCATCTCGCGCTGTCCAACTGTGCCTATGCCGACATGGACGAAGACGAAGATGGCTTCACCATCCGCGGCAACTGGCATGCGCCAGGGTCGCCTTCGATCGTCGGTCATTACAGCCTTGCCGATTTCGGATCGCTTGCCGTCAAGGAACTCACAGCGCGCCGGCCGCTGATCATCAACGACAATCGCAAAGAGCTCGAGGCGCACGAAGCCAAGACCTTCCAGGACATCGGCATTGCCGCCACCATCTGCATGCCGCTCGTCAAGGGCGGTCGACTGCGGGCATTGATGGCGATCCACGACCAGGCCCCGCATTATTGGAGTAACTATGAACTCGAGGTCATCCGGGAGGTCACCGAACGCTCCTGGGCCCACGTCGAACGCGTTCGCGCGGAAGCCGAGTTGCGCGCGAGCAACGAGCGGTTTCGGGCCGCGGTTCGGGCGACTCACGGCGTACTTTGGACCAACGACTCAGACGGCTGCATGACTGGCGAGCAGCCGGGCTGGGCTGGGCTGACGGGACAAAGCTTCGAAGAATATCAGGGCCATGGTTGGGCCAAGGCAATCCACCCGGAGGACGCGCCAGCGACGATTGAAGCCTGGACTCGCGCCGTTGAACAACGCGAGACCTTTGTGTTCGAGCATCGGGTTCGCCGGTTAGACGGGGAGTGGCGGCTGTGCTTGATCCGCGCCGTCCCGGTGACCGATGCGACCGGGAATGTGGTCGAGTGGGTCGGGGTCCATACCGACATCACCGAGGAGCGAACCGCCGACCAGGCACTGCGCGGCAGCGAAGCGCAGCTCCGCCTGGTGCTCGATGCGTCGCCGGGTGGCTTTTACGCGGTCGACCGTGAAGGAAATACCACCCTCGCCAGCCGAGGTTTCCTGACGATGATGGGCTTTTCAGACGAGTCTGAGGCGGTTGGCCGCAAGCTCCACGGCGTCATTCACCACAGCCACCCCGACGGCTCGCCCTACCTGGTCGAAGATTGCCCGCTCTATCGCTGCGCCTCCACCGGCGAAGCTAGCCACGTCGAGGACGAGCTGTTCTTCCGCATCGACGGACACCCGGTGCCGGTGGAATATTGGGCAACGCCAATCATCCAGGACGGCGAGCACATCGGGGCAAGCTGCACGATCGTCGAACTGACCGAGCGCAAGGCCGCTGAATCGGCGTTGCGCGAAGGCAGTCGAACACTTGAAACGCTCAACCGGACCGGCGCCGCGCTCGCCGCCGAACTCGACTTCGAGAAGCTCGTCCAAATGGTTACCGACGCTGGCGTTGAGCTGACCGGCGCCCATTTCGGCGCGTTCTTTTACAATGTCCTTAACGACGAGGGCGGCAGCTACATGCTCTACGCGCTGTCCGGAGCCGACCCGTCGCAGTTCGACTTTGGCATGCCCCGGGCGACCGCGGTGTTCCAGCCGACCTTTGCCGGGGAAGGCGTGATCCGATCAAGCAACATCACCGAGGACCCGCGGTATGGGCTGAGCGAGCCCCATTTCGGCATGCCCAAGGGTCATCTCCCCGTCGTTTCCCACCTTGCGATCCCGGTCATCAGCCGCACCGGCGAAGTGCTCGGCGGGCTGTTTTTCGGTCATCCCGAGGTTGGGCGCTTCACCGAGCGGCACGAGCGCTTGATGGTCGGAATCGCCGCCCAGGCGGCCGTCGGTATCGACAATGCGCGGCTCTATCAGGCCGCCCAGAAAGAGCTCGCGGATCGCATGCTGGCCGAAGCCGCGCTTCGCGAGTTCAACGAAACGCTTGAGGCCCGGGTCAAGCAGGAAGTCGATCGCCGGTCGGAAGTCGAGGAGGCGCTCAGGCAGTCTCAGAAAATGGAAACCGTTGGCCAGCTGACCGGCGGGATTGCCCACGATTTCAACAATCTGCTGCAGATCGTCAACGGCAATCTGGATATCCTGCGAAACAAGATTCCCGAGGAATCGACGCAGCTTCGGCGCTATGCGGAACGGGCAATGGTTGGCGCCGAACGCGCCGCGACTCTGACTCAGCGCCTGCTTGCGTTTTCGCGCCGCCAGCCGCTGGCGCCCAAGCCGATCGACGTCAACAAGCTCGTCGCCGGCATGTCCGAGCTGCTTCATCGCACCCTTGGCGAAACCATCGAAGTCGAGGCGGTTCTCGCCCCGCGCTTGTGGCCCGTGGAGGCGGACCCCAACCAGCTGGAGAACACGATCATCAACCTCGCGATCAACGCGCGCGATGCGATGGCCGAGGGCGGCAAGCTGACGATCGAGACGCAGAACACCCACCTCGACGAAGGCTATGCGGCCAAACATCCGGAAGTGTCGCGCGGACAATATGTCGTGATGTGCATTACCGATACCGGTATTGGCATGGACGCCGACACGATCGATCGCGCGATCGAGCCCTTTTACACCACCAAGGAAGTCGGGCGCGGCACGGGCCTCGGCCTGTCGATGGTCTATGGATTCGTCAAGCAGACCGGCGGTCATTTGAAAATCTATTCGGAGCCTGGCGAAGGCACCACCGTCAAAATCTATTTGCCGCGGCTGGTCGGCGAGGTTCCAGTGGACGTTGAGCGGTTTTCGCCGCCGGTCGCGGAGGCGACTGGCAAGGAGACAATCCTGGTGTGCGAAGACGATGACGACGTCCGGGCCTATTCCGTCGAGGTGCTCAGCGAGCTTGGCTACCGCGTCCTCGAGGCTGCGGACGGCCCCTCGGCTCTGCGCCTGCTCAAGGAGCAATCCGACACTGTTGATCTGCTGTTCACCGACGTCGTGCTGCCAGGCGGGATGACCGGGGCGGTGCTGGCCAAGGAGGCGGCGGCGATTCGACCAGGGCTGAAAACCCTGTTCACGACCGGCTATGCGCGCAACGCGATCGTCCACCAGGGCCGGCTGGACCGCGGCGTCGAACTATTGACCAAGCCGTTCAGTTACGCCGACCTCGCGGTGAGAGTTCGAGACATCCTCGACAAGGATTCCTCAAGCCGCCGCTGAAGCTACATATCCCCCCGCGCGCGGCGGATTGCATACCATTTTTGCACGTTCGCGTTGTGCTGCGCCAAAGTGTCGGCGAAGACGTGGCCGCCAGTGCCGTCGGCGACGAAATAGAGCGCCTTGGTTGGTGCCGGATCGAGCACCGCGGCGATGCTGTCGCGACCAGGGTTGGCGATCGGGCCGGCCGGCAGCCCCGGCGTTTTGTACGTGTTATAGCCGGTGTCGGCGTTGAGTTCCGACCTCAGGATGCGCCGCCCGAGCGGCTTGCCTTTGGTAATCGGGTAGATGACGGTCGGATCGGCATCGAGCTTCATGCCGATGCGAAGCCGGTTGCAATAGACCCCGGCGACCGTCCGCCGCTCCGATGGCTTGCCGGTTTCCTTTTCGACGATCGAGGCGAGGATCAC
>JBDSBX010000041.1:0-3289 GCA_039921365.1 Sphingomicrobium sp.
GATCATGAGGATGAGGGCCAACCGCTGAGCGGCGAAATCGAGGAAGCGGCGGGGCAGGCGGGGGTCGAGTTCCGCTTCATTCCCATCGCCCGCGGCATCGGTCCCGCCGACGTCGAGGCAATGCACAACGCAATGCAGGAATGCGGCGATGGCAAGTTGCTGGCCTTTTGCCGCTCGGGCACCCGGTCGACTTTCGCCTGGGCGGTCGCCCGCGCCAGAGAGGGCGTCGCTCGCGAGGAACTGGAAGCCGGCGCCGCCAAGGCCGGAGTCGACCTCAGCGCAGTCGCGCACCTATTATAGGCGCAGTTACCAGGGGACGACGTCACCAGCGGCGATCTCGTCGGCGCGCGGGGGACGGCCGAGGATCGCGTTGCGGTGCGGAAAGCGCCCAAACCGCTCGATTACAGCGCAATGCTTCTTGGCGTAGCCGAGAAGATAATTGTCGCCGAGCGCGGTGAATAAAGCCACCGACCGCCGCTGGTCGGCGACGGTTTCGCTGTGCTGGAATGGCATATAGAGAAAGCCACGCTCCCGCGGTTCCAGGTGGTCGTCGAACTTGCGGTCGACCGCGACCCTGGCGATCGCCAGCGCGAGCGGATCGGTTGAGAATTGGTCGGCGTGACCGCGGTAGATGTTGCGCGGAAACTGGTCGAACAGAATGACCCCGGCCAGCGCGCTCAGCGGATGATCGACAAAGGCGGCGGCAGGAAGCTCGCGCTTTTCGGACCACATTTTGAGGAAGCGCCGGCGGATGTCCTCATCAATCTCGGGATCGGGCTTCCACCAGGATTGGGAGTCCAGCCCGAACCAATATTTGAGGACGTCGCCGCGCCAGTCGGTCAAGTCGCCGTGCCGCCGACCGTCAGGCCGTCGATCAGCAAGGTCGGCTGGCCTACTCCAGCGGGTACCGTCTGGCCCCCCTTGCCGCAGATACCGACGCCTTCGTCGAGTGCGAAATCATTGCCGATGCCCTTCACCCGAGTCAGCACGGTCGGGCCGTCGCCGATCAGCGTGGCGCCTTTGATCGGCGCACCGATGCGGCCGTTTTCGATCTTGTAGGCCTCGGTGCAGCTGAAGACGAATTTGCCGTTGGTGATGTCGACCTGCCCGCCGCCGAAGCTCTTGGCGTAAATTCCATTCGGCACCCGCTCAATGAGTTCCCGAGGATCGTCGTTGCCGCCGAGCATGAAGGTGTTGGTCATCCGCGGCATCGGCGCGTGGGCGAAGCTTTCGCGCCGCCCGTTGCCGGTCGGCGCCATGCCCATCAGGCGGGCATTGAGCCGGTCCTGTAGATAGCCCTTCAAGATGCCGTCCTCGATCAGCACCGTGCGGCCGGTCGGCGTGCCTTCGTCGTCGATGGTCAGCGAGCCACGGCGCTGGCCGATCGCGCCTTCGTCGATCACCGTCACGCCAGGCGCCGCGACGCGCTCGCCAAGCCGGCCGGAAAAAGCCGATGTGCCTTTGCGGTTGAAATCGCCTTCGAGGCCGTGACCAATGGCTTCGTGAAGCAGAACGCCGGGCCAGCCGGGGCCGAGCACCACCGGCATCTCGCCGGCCGGCGCGGCGACCGATCTGAGATTGACCAAGGCTTGGGCGAGGGCAATGTCGATCGCCCGGTTCCATTCCGCCGGCTCGAACAGCCGGCCGTAGAGACAGCGGCCGCCGAGCCCATGATAACCGGTCTCGCGGCGGTCGCCGTCAGCCACGACGATCTGCACGTTGAGCCGCACCAGCGGGCGGACGTCGTGCGCGACGAAGCAGTCGGCGCGGACGATCTCGATGACGCTCCAGCTCCCGGCGATGGACACGCTGACCTGCGCGACCCTGGGGTCACGCGCGCGCGTCGCAGCGTCGATCTGTTGACACAGCGCGACCTTCGCGGCGAACGGAATATCGGACAGCGGATCTTGGGCGCCGTACATCGACTGGTTGGTCCGGGGCGGCGAGGGAGCCGCGGCCGCGGTCGCGGGATCGAGCAGCTTCAGGGTTGCGGCCGCGCGGTCGATCGCGGCGGCGCTGATCTCGTTGGCGTGAGCGAAGGCGGTGGTTTCGCCCGTGACTCCGCGCAGGCCGAACCCCGAGGTGGTGTGATAATCGGCGGTCTTCAGGCGGCCGTCGTCGAAGCCGAACGCCTCGCTGGCGCTGTACTGGAGGTAAAGCTCGCCATCGTCGGCGCCGCCCAGGTGCCGGGCGGCCAGGCGCTTGGCCTGGTCCGGATCGAGCATGCCGTCGCGGTACAGGAACCGACGCGGATCGCCGGCGGTCATGGTTTCCCTGTGTCGGCCGGGCCGCCTTCGAGTACGAAACGGCGGTCACAATAGCCGCATTCGACGAAGCCGGTCTCGGGCTCGAGCCGGAGGAACACCCGGGGGTGGCCGAGCGCCGCCGGAATATCGCCGGAACCGTCGCAGGCGACCTGGTGCGTCTGGACGCGGATGATTTCAGGGGGCGGGATGGGCATCGGCCCTACGTAGCCATTGAGCCCATACGCTTCAATGAGCGGCGGCGCCCTTAGGAAGTCCGCGGTCAAGGATATTGAATGTCGACCGTGAAGGTGCCGACGTAGAGGCCCTCGACCTGATTGGCGTTGACGTAAAGCGTCCCGCCAACGTTGAACTGGAAGGGCTCCTTGGCGACGACGTTGCGGTTGGAATTGCCCGACAGAGTCCAATTGTCGACGGTCATCGTCTCCGTTCCGCCAACCCTGGTGACGGTGGTCGCGGTCTTGGGAATGCGGATTATGACCACATTCTTGACCGGCGAGACCGCTTCGAACAGCGCCGAATAATGCAGCCCGCCGGCGACGATTGCGCCACCGGTGGTGGTCAAGGCCTCGGTCGTGGGATTGACCGTCGCGGTGCCGGCCGTGGTGACTGAGAGATTGCCGAAATTGAGGTCGTTCAGTTTGCGCAGGCTCGCCGGGTTGGTGATCGTCGCGGTGCCGGTGGCGTTGACGTTTGGAGCGACCGGCGCCGCCTCGGCCAGCGACGGCGCGACGAGTGCCAGCGCTGCGAGCAGGCAGCGAAAATTTGGTAAACCCGCCATTTGGGCAGTTCGCTACACGCACAGGTTCAACAGGAGTGTAGCGACTATGGTAAACGGCGGGTTTACTTGTCGCTCCCGGGTCTCGTGCCTATGCGTGCGCCGATGAGTGCAACCGACGCCGCCATCCGCATCCAGAACCTCTCCAAGACCTATGCCGGCCAGGGCAAGGCGCCCAAGCGCGCGCTAGACGATGTCAGCTTCGACGTGCCGCGCGGCCAGATCTTCGGGCTGCTCGGCCCCAACG
>JBDSBX010000042.1:0-4004 GCA_039921365.1 Sphingomicrobium sp.
GCGGCGCTGACCGCCGTCGAAATGGCGTCGCGGCTGGCCAAGGGGCAGGCCATCGGCAGCATGTTCGTCACCGACCCGCAGATGTCCGAATACCAGCTCTACCAGGAAGCCAAGCACGCCCGCGAAACCCGCGAGACCGAGGTAGCGGCGATCAAGGCGGCGAAAGCAAAGGCGGCCGGTCGACTTCGCGGCAGGGCGGTGGTGGAAGGCATGCCTCGCGGCCAGCCGCCACGCTCGCAGAGCGACGCGGGTCCGGCGCAATAGGGCGAAGGGCGCGGCTGGTTCCCAGCTGAGGCGGCAATCACCAAGGCAAGGAACTGGATTGCCGCGCCCCGCTCGCAATGACTGGGATGGGCGCGAATGCCGAGCTAGGCTCGCGATGACGTGGGCAGGATCATCAAATTCCGGCGCAAGCGGTGGACCCGGGCGCGGCATTATCGCGCGGCGGCGCCGGGCTTGCGTTTCTGGCCCCGGGATCGCGACGAGGTCACGGTGCGCGGGCTGGCGGGGGAGACGTGGGGCTGGCTGGGCAAGCTGCGGCCGTTCATCCTCGGCGCGATCCTGTTGCTGGCGTGGCCGGCCGCCGACCCGGCGCTGGTCGAGCCGCCCCGATTCCTGTCGACCGACCCGCAGCATGTCGCCGAGCATTTCACCCGCTGCGGGCCGGGGCGGGGCCATGCCTGCGTGATCGACGGCGACACCTTCAAGCTCGGCAGCCGCAAGGTGCGGATCATCGGCATCGACACGCCCGAGACGCACCCGCCGCGCTGCGCCGAGGAAGCGCGGCTGGGCGAGCTGGCGACGGCGAAGTTGCAAGCGCTGCTCAACCAGGGTCCGTTCGACATGTCGGCGCCGATCTATGGCACCAGGGACCGTTATGGCCGCGACTTGCGCTCGATCGACCGGAGGCTGGCCAACGGCGCCACGCAATCGATCGCGGCCGAGATGCGCGACAGCGGCCTCGCGCATCGGTATCTCGGGGGATTCAAGACGGGGTGGTGCTGATGCCAAACCGCCCAAAGCGACGAAGGGGCATTGCCAATGGCAGCACATCGCATCTTCACGACGAGCTTCGCCAGCGTTTACCCGCACTATATCGCCAAGGCAGAGAAGAAGGGGCGGACCAAGGCCGAGGTGGACCGGATCATCGGCTGGATCACCGGATATTCGCCGCGCGAGATGGAGGCGCAGCTGGACAAAAGGACGGACTTCGAGACCTTCTTTGCCGAGGCTCCGGGCATGAACCCGGCCCGGGAAATGATCACGGGCGTAGTCTGTGGAGTGCGGGTCGAGGCCGTCGAGGAGCCGCTGATGCGGGAGATCCGCTACCTCGACAAATTGATCGACGAACTCGCCAGGGGCAAGGCGATGGACAAGATCTTGCGGACGTAAAGGGGCCGGACCTGACGGCGCTAACCCGATGATAAGGGGTTCGCTTTAGGCTTGGGACCATGACCCGTCCGCACCTGACCAAGGCAAGTGTCAATCTGGCGTCGAACCCGGCGTCTGGCCTCAAGTCGTCGGCGCCGCGGCCGTCGCGGATCCGCCGCGATCCGCCGCCCACGCCTGCGACGACAAAAGAGCTGTTCGTCGATGCGGAAGAGCGCGAGCAGTGGGCGGTAATCGTCGGCGTCGTCGCGTTCGCGCTGGCGATCTTCGTCATCGTCATTGCCTTCGGCGTCTATTCGAGCTGGTCGCCGTCGGAATATACCGTGGAGATGCGGGGGGACTGACCTGTCGCGAAAGTTGCCAAAGTTGACAGTTCGACGCGAGCGCGCGCTTCAATCGCCAGTATCGACCCGGCCGTCGTCCATTTCGCCGAGGCGATGGTCGATGCTTTGCGGGGCGTCGCATTCGCATTCCTCGGGCGGGACGTCGGCCAGGCCGGCGAGCAGGCGCGGCAGATCCTTGCGCGCCTTGGCGAGCGGATCGCCGGTGGCGGCCACGTGCGCCTTCGCCTGGGGCGAGCCGAATTGCGCCGGATCGAGCCGCGCCAGCATCCAGGTCAGCAGATGATCGGACGGGATGCGCCGTTCGAGCACCAGCTCGCCGTTCTTGTAGAAGCGCTCGACCCGCCCGTTGATCGCGCGGTCCCAGACGATCGCCGAGGCGCGCGTCGACGCCAGCACGCGGGCGGCGTTGCAGGCGGCGACGAAACTGTCGGCGCCCGGCTTCATGCACAATCGATAGAAGGACGTCGACGACAGGCCCGCCAGCGCACAGGCCTCGCCGACACAGCCGGTCAGCGCCATGCGCTCGATGAAGGTGCGTTGCCGCGCGGCGGTCCAGCCGGCATGGCGGTTGCGGGTCGGCGCGGGGGTGAAGTCGGGGACCTGGCGCGGTGGTGCGAGGTCGGCGGCGGCGGGATCGGTGACGATCTTGAGGCGAGAGGCCATGGATGACTCCTTCTGGTTTGAAGTGAGTCGATCTATTTAACCAAATGGGATGCTGTAGGAAAGTTGTTTCTTGCGACTGATCCAAGCCCGGCTTGTCCGGAACGCCTTGTCGGAGTAACATCGAACCGCCGAAGTCTCCATTGCCGAGGGGGGCCTTTATGCCGGACAACACGCTCAAAGCGGCCGGAGTCGCGATCTTAACCGCAGTCGTTGTCGCTATTGTGGGAGCCACGCAGGAGCCCTGGTGGTGGTGCAACACCTTTAGCTGTTCGAGCACAGCTGGCCCGACCGAGTTGCCGTCGCCTGACCCGCCAGGACCTGGGGAGCCAAAATTCAAGATCATCCCGGCCGTTCCGGCTCACATGGGCGACCTGCTTATGAGAACAAATCTGCAGGGCCTCGACATCAACAATGGTGAGTCGGTCCAGAATGTTCAGGCCTGCGCCAAGCTTTGCGACGATACCGACCAATGTCGGGCGATGACCTATGTCCACGCCACTTCGGACGATACCCAGAATGGCATTTGCTGGATGAAGGGCACAGCGCCCCCCGGGCAACCCAATCCCCACATGATTTCCGCCCGAAAAATCCCAGCCGAACCTGAGAAGCGAGTGCCCTTGTGACGAGCCGCAAGGGCGCGAGGGGAGGGCGGTGATCGTGGGGATCCTCGCCTTTGCGCTCGCCATCTTCGACATCACGCCGGCGCTCGGCAGCTACGCCGGTTGTTCGCCGCTGGAACTTGCTCCCGACGCCTCGCACCCCATCACCACCGTATATTGTGCTGAGCGGGGGTGCAGTTGGCGCAATCGAACATCGCCCGTGATCGAGATTTGAAGGGAGGCCGTTTCACCGGCCTCCCTTCATCTGGCTATCCAGTGCCTAAGCAATTGTCACGGCAGCCCTGTGGCCCAACGCTCAGTCGCTCGCGTTGCCGCAGCTCTCGATGCATTGCTTGCGCAGCTTAAGGCAATCGGCGAAGGTGGTTCCCTCGTCCTTCTGGCAGGCGACAAAGGCCTTGGTGCAGTCCGACAGGCAACTCGCCGTGTCGGCGGCCGCAACGCCGGGTAACGCCAGGACAATAGCGAAAGCGAAAACGCGCAATTTTGAATTGATCGAAACAAGCATCGTAACCCCCTGTTACTTCGAGTCTTGATTCGGCAAGGGCATAAGAGGGTAAGGCGGACCCCGGATCAAGTCCGGGGTGACCGGAGGGAACTGGTCGAGAAGCTCGGCCGTAATGATCCCTGTCCGTGCGGGTCGGGGAAGAGATTTTAAGAAATGCTGCATGACCTCGGGCCGGTTTCGACGGCCGCGAGCGGGACGATTATTGGCGGTAGGACGGGCGGGCGCTTCGGCGCCCGCCTTAGCAATTAAGTGCACTGTCACCGTAATCAGAGTTCGTTGACGATCAGGGTACGTATCGGCTTGTGGGCTGCTGATGAGCGATTTCAGCGATCAGAACGTCTTTGAGATGTGCGTTGCCAATGGCGGCCCGGGCTTTTGGGTCCGACGAACAACTTGGGATGCAACCTGTGCACGCGTGGTGGGCGTCGGTCAGTTCACCAAACCTGCTCCTTACTTCGGCAATTCACCGGTTGTGATCGATGT
>JBDSBX010000043.1:0-3095 GCA_039921365.1 Sphingomicrobium sp.
CACAAAGGCAGTCGAAACGTGACCTCTAGTCGCGGTCTTCCTCGACCCAAAGCATCGCCACCGCGGCGAGCATCATGACAATCGCGGCGGCGAGCATCGTCCAGATTGGCTCTCCCGGAAAAAAGGCTTTCATCACCGATCCCATGACCGTCGCCACCAGCAATTGCGGGATAACGATGAAGACATTGAACAGGCCCATGTAGATCCCGAGTTTGCGCTGCGGCAGGCTGCCGGCGAGGATCGCGTAGGGCATGGCGAGGATCGACGCCCAGGCGATCCCGACGCCGATTTCCGACAGGATCAGCCACTGCGGGTCGCGGATGAAGAAGAAGCTCGCATAACCTGCGGCCCCGGCGAGCAGGCAGACCATATGCGTTCGGACTTTGCCAATACGCTTGGCAAGCAGCGGCAGCAGCGTCAGAGCGGCAATCGCCGCGACCCCGTTGTAGGTCGCGAACAGCACCCCGACCCAATTGCCGGCTTCCTGATATTGCGGGCTCGCCGGATCGCCCGAGCCGAAGAAGTTCAATGCGACCACCGGCGTCGTGTTGATCCACATGATGAACAGCGCCGACCAGCTGAAGAATTGGGCGACCGCGAGCCGCTTCATCAGCGTTGGCATGCCCGAAAAATCGCCGACGATGTGGCTCAGCATGTTGGTCGTGCCGCCCGAGCGCGCCGTCAGGATGCCAATGATGCTGGCGAGGCCGTAAGCGATCAGCAGTCCGCCGAGCAGATAGACCTCTTTCTCGAGCTCGAATTGGACCACGGACAGGACGACAAGCGCGCCGGCGGCAATCCACACTAGGCTTGAGCCGAGCGCGCGCGCGGCCAAGGCGCGAAGCGTCTGCGAACTGTCCGGATGATCGATGTCTTCGGCGAAGGCCGCCATCTCGTCCGGCGAATATTCGGCGGTCGAAAAGACCGTCCACAAGACCGACACCAGCAAAGCGGCGCCGCCGAACCAGAAGCTGTAGCGGACGGTGTCGGGAATCCCTCCGCCGGCCACCTCATTGGCGACTCCCATCGCGTCGAGCAGCCACGGGAAGATCGAGCCGACCACCGCGCCCGCGCCGATAAAGGCGGTCTGGACAGCATAGCCCGCAGTGTGCTGGTCCTTGCGCAGCATGTCGCCGACGAAGGCGCGGAACGGCTCCATTGAAATGTTGAGGCTGGCGTCCAGCACCCACAACAGGATTGCCGCCATCAGCAGCACCGGCGCGAGCGGCATGAAGATCAGCGACAGCGCCGCGAGCACTGCTCCCGCCAGGAAATAGGGGCGCCTGCGGCCGAGGCGGCCAAGCCAGGTCTTGTCGGACAAATGCCCGACGATCGGCTGCACCAGAAGCCCGGTCAGCGGCGCCGCGACCCACAACGCCGGCAGATCGTCGAGACTGGACCCCAACGTCTGGAAGATGCGCGACATATTGGCGTTCTGCAGCGCAAAGCCGATTTGGATGCCGAAGAAGCCGAACGAAATATTCCACAGCCCGGCGAATGATTGCCGCGGCTTGTCCGTTGTTGCCATCACCCGCTCCCCTGTCAGCCGGTGCAGAAGCTGGCAGAACCCTGGCGCCCCGACAACGCCCGATTGCGGTTTGTGCAGTGCAACGCATACGAATTCGCAATGACGGACAACCGGCGCAAAACCACGACGGACTGGACAGGCGGCGCGGTTGATTTAAGCAAGGCGGGTTTCGTCACGCGGAATACCGCGCACGGAAGGGGAGCCGCATGACCCTGTCGACCATCGATCTGACCGTCGTCATCATTTACGCGATCGGTATTTTCAGCCTCGCCCAATATGTCTCGCGCGAAAAGGCAGGCCACCAGAAAGACACGTCGGACTATTTCCTCGCGTCGAAGAACCTGCCGTGGTGGGCGATTGGTGCATCGCTGATCGCCGCCAATATTTCGGCCGAGCAAATCGTCGGCATGTCGGGCTCGGGCTATGCGATCGGGCTTGCGATCGCGTCGTACGAATGGATGGCCGCACTGACGCTGCTGATCGTCGGCAAATTCTTCCTGCCGATCTTTTTGAAGAACCACATCTACACGATGCCGCAATTCCTCCAGCGGCGTTACGGCAACGTGCTGCCGGTGATCATGGCGATTTTCTGGCTCGCCCTCTACGTCTTCGTCAACCTGACCTCGATCATCTGGCTGGGCTCGATCGCGGTCAACAAGGTCGCGGGGATCGACCAGAATGTCGCGCTCGTCATCCTCGGCGGCTTCGCCCTGCTCTATCAGATCAAAGGCGGGCTCAAGGCGGTTGCGCTGACCGACATCGTCCAGGTCACCTTGCTCGTCCTCGGCGGCCTCGTCGTTGCCTATTTGACGCTGACCAAGATCGGCGGGGACGCGGGCCTGCTCGGCGGCTTCGCCAAGCTGACGGAGGCCGCGCCGACTCACTTCCACATGATCCTGCAGAAGGGCGACCCGCATTACATCGACCTGCCCGGCCTGTCCGTGCTGATCGGCGGGATGTGGATCGCGAACGTCGCTTACTGGGGGTTCAACCAGTACATTATCCAGCGCGCACTCGCCGCCAAAAGCCTCGACGAGGCGCAAAAGGGCGTGATCTTCGCGGCGTTCCTGAAGCTGCTGATGCCGGTCATCATCGTGCTTCCGGGGATCGCCGCGGTGATGCTCGCGCCTGGCCTCGCCAAGCCCGACGAAGCTTATCCGACGATGATGCGGCTGCTTCCGCCGGGATTGCTTGGACTCGTATTCGCGGCTTTGGTCGCGGCGATCATTGCATCGACCGCATCCAAGATCAATTCGATCGCGACCATTTTCACGCTTGATCTCTATGCCAGGTTCCGTGGCGACCGAACTCGTGCCGAGGACGACAAGGCCGAGAGCGCGCGCGAGGAAAGGCACCTCGTTCTGGTCGGTCGGATCACCGCGGCGGTGGCGATCGTCATTGCGATCATCGTCGCTCGGCCGCTGGTCGGAAGCTCCGAACAGGCGTTCCAGTTCATCCAGGAATTCTCGGGCTTCTTCACGCCCGGAATCACCGTCATCTTCCTCCTCGGCCTGTTCTGGAAGCGCGCCACCGAAGCCGGCGCGATCGTTGCCGCAGTGACCTCGGT
>JBDSBX010000044.1:0-10021 GCA_039921365.1 Sphingomicrobium sp.
AGACGCAACAGCAGCTTCATCAGCGTTTCCTCGGCTTGTAATCGGGCACTTTCTGTGGCCCCAGAGTCCCGCCGATCCCGCTCTGCTCGAGCCGCTCGGTGAACCCCTGGAGAGACTCTGTCAGGCCACGCAGGTCGCGCACCAGGCGGTTGGCTTCCGGCAGGGTCGACTTCGTTAGATTCTGAACACCCGGCCGCGCGTCGGAAACCATCGCGTCAAGGTTTTCCGCCGACCGCTGGACCGCCGCGATCGCCTTGCGCATGTCCTCGGCCGCCGGCTTGCCCTGCTCGTTGACCAGGCGGTTGGTGCTGTTGGCCAGCAAGCCGACATTATGTGCGGCGATCCCCGCCTCGCGCGCCGCAATCCGCGCATCACCGATTGCGTCGGCAAGGTCGGGCGCGCGGTCGGCCAGGACCTTGGTGGTCGTGTCGATATTCTCGAGGATGTCGGCGATCGCATTCTGGTTCTTGTCGCTGAGCATTTCGGTCAGCCGCTCGGTCAGCCGCTGGATGCGGTCGATCAGCTCTGGCGCGCTATTCAAGAGCGCGCCCAGCCCGCCGGAGCTCGACGGGATCACCGGGCAGCCCTGCGGTCCGGCCCGATTGATCGGGCGACCGCCCTTGACCGCGCCAGTCAGCTGGATTTCGCTGACTCCGGTGAAGCCGACGCCCTTGATCTCGGCGGTCGTCCCTTGCAGCACCGGCGTTTCGTCATCGACGTTGATCCGCACCCAAACGAACTCGGGGCGGTCTGGGAGCAACGAGATCTTTTCGATCTGGCCGACCGGAACGCCGGAGAAGCTGACCGGCGAGCCCTTGTTCAAGCCACTCACGGCCTGCGCGAAATAAATGTCGAAGCATCGCGTCTTCTTGTTCGACAGCCCGGCGAGCCAGACGGCAAACAGCAACAGCCCCGCGAGCATCGCGAGGACGACGGCACCGACCAAGACATGATTGGATCGCGTTTCCATTAGGTTCCGACTGTTTCCTTGTGACTGACTGAGGCGGCGCGGCCGCGGGGCCCGTTAAAATATTCCTGGATCCAAGGATGGTCCAAGGCCATTAATTCCGGAATCGTTCCAACTGCTATCACTTTTTTGTCGGCGAGCACTGCTACTCGGTCGCAGATCGTGTGGAGCGTGTCGAGATCGTGAGTGATCAGGAACACCGTCAGCTCCAGTCGCCCGTGGAGCGATTTGATCAGTTCGTCGAACGCGGCCGCGCCAATCGGGTCGAGACCGGCGGTCGGTTCATCGAGGAACAATAGCTCCGGATCAAGGGCCAGGGCCCGCGCCAGGCCGGCCCGCTTGCGCATTCCTCCGGACAGTTCTGACGGGAATTTCGGCCCGGCTTCAGGCTCGAGCCCGCTCATGGCGATCTTGAACGAGGCAATCTCGTCGACCAGCGTCGGCTGCAGATAGGGGAAATATTCGTTGATCGGCACTTCGACGTTTTCCGCCACCGTCAGCGTCGAGAACAAGGCTCCGTTCTGGAACAAGATGCCCCAGCGGCGGCGGATGTTCTTGGCTTCGTCCTCGTTGCGGTCGATCATGTTCTCGCCGAGGACTTCGATCTCGCCGGCATCGGGCCGCTGCAAGCCGATGATCGAGCGCATCAGCACCGACTTGCCGGTGCCGGAGCCGCCGACCACGCCGAGTATCTCGCGGCGGCGGACGTCGATGCTCAAATCTTCATGGATGACCTGATCGCCGAAGCTGTTGTTCAGTCCGCGGACGCGGATGATTGGCGGCTCGTCGCTCATCGCCAGCCGATCGAGCTGAAGAACACCGCGAACACGGCGTCGAGCACAATGACCAGGAAGATCGACTGGACGACAGCATTGGTTGTGCGCAGTCCGACTTCCTCGCTGTTGCCCTGGACCAGCATGCCCTGGAAGCAGCCGGCAAGGCCGATGATGAAGCCAAACACTGGCGCCTTGATGAGGCCAATATACAAATCGGTGTCCGGCACCACTTCCTGCAGCCGCTGGACATAGGTCAGCGGCGGGATGTCGAGGACCAGCCACACGAACATGCCGCCACCCAAGAGCGACATGATCATCGCAAAAAAGGAGAGCAGCGGCATCATGATGGTGCTGGCGAGCAGCCGCGGGATGACGAGGGCCTCGATCGGCGACACGCCGATGGTGCGCATGGCATCGATTTCTTCGGTGATCTTCATCGTCCCGATCTGCGCCGCAAAGGCCGATCCCGAGCGGCCGGCGACCATGATCGCGGTCATCAAGGTGGCAAGTTCGCGCACGGTTATGCGGCCAATCAGGTTGATGGTGTAGATTTCCGCGCCGAACTGCTCGAGCTGGACCGCGCCTTGCTGGCCGACGACAACCCCGATCAGGAAGGTCATCAGCCCGATGATGCCGAGCGCCCTGACTCCGACCACGTCGAAGCGGTGGACGGTCGCATTGACCCGGAAGCGCTTGGGATGTCTGACCAGATTGGCGAACCCGATCAGCGTCGCGCCGAGGAAGCCGAGCAGCCCGACCAGGGTGCGCCCGAGCTCGGCCATCCAAATGCCAAGCTCGTCGAGCACGCCGAACAGGCCGCCGACCTTCTCGGCGTGAACCTGGACCGGCCGGTCGGCCTCCGCGACCTGCTCGAGCAGGCTCTCGATCTCCGGTTTGGCGCCAGCTACCTTGGCCTTGCGGTCACGCACCGCGCGGTAGATGATCCAGGCGCCGACCGTGTCCATCTTGTGGACTTCGGACAGGTCGATAGTCAGCGGGTCGCCGAGGTTATCGATCTCGCGGGCGGTCGTTGCGGCACGGGTGATCGTCAGCGCCCCGGCCACCCGATAGGTGCCGCCTGCGCCCTCGTCCGGTTCCCGAGATCCGGCGGCGATTTGATCCTGACCGGCCATGCGCGCGAATTAGTGCGCGAAATCCCCCACAGGGGCAAGTCCGGCGCCGCTGAGCGCTTGAGCCCAAGCGGTGGCTTCCCTGCCACCGATCTCGCCATTATGCGCAGGCGCCATGCCCAGTGAAGCCTCGCCACTGCTGTTCGTCCCGGTCGGTTCCAGCGCCGCCCGGCTGTTCGGCATGGACGCTCGGACTCGTGCCTGCCGCCTGGCGGCCAACGCCGGTTTCGAATGCGCCGATGCCGTCGAGCCGGGGCGCGACCTGCTGATCGCCAGCCTCGATTATGCCTGGGACCCGGCGTGGCTCAAAGCGATCGCGGCGCGGCCGTCGAGCGTGCTGACGCTCGGCGGCAAGCCGGTGCTGGCCCATATTCCGGTCGGTGGTCCGGCCCCGGGACCGGTCGCCGACGCGCTCGCCCGCGGCGATTTGGCGGCGCTCCAGCGGCTCGAGCCGATCCCCGCCGAGACCTTCGAGCTCAGTTATGCCGAACTCCGCAAGCGCGAGCGGCCGTTCGTCATGCCGCTCGACCCCGCCAACCCGCAAGCCGTCGAGCGCGCCGCCTATGACGCATCGTACAAGGGCGTCACCGATGCTCTGACGCTCTATCTGTGGCGCCGGCCCGCCTTCCATCTAACGCGCTGGTCGGCCGAAATTGGCCTCTCCCCGAACATGGTGACCGCGGTCGGTGCAATCTTCTGCGGTCTCGCTTTCTGGCTATTCTGGGGTGGTCACTACTGGCTCGGCACTCTCGCGGGCTTCGCCTTCATGGTCCTCGACACGGTCGACGGCAAGCTCGCGCGCTGCACCGGCACCTCGTCGAAATGGGGCAATGTCTTCGACCACGGCATCGACCTCATCCACCCGCCGTTCTGGTGGTGGGCGTGGATTCATGGATTGGCCGCTTATGGCCGGCCGCTGGAGCCGATTTACGCGACCATGCTGCTGTGGGCGATCGTCGGCGGCTACGTCGGACAGCGCCTGATCGAGGGCATGTTCATGCGCCGCTTCGGCGGCATGCACATCCATGTCTGGCAACGGATCGACAGCCAGTTCCGGCTGATCGCCGCGCGGCGCAACCCCAATATGGCGATCCTCGTCGCCGCTCTGCTGTTCGCTCGCCCCGATGTCGGCATTCAGCTCGTCGGCCTGTGGACGATCGTCTCGGGGATCTTTCACGCGGTCCGCTTCGCGCAGGCCAGCGTTAAGGCCGAGCAGGGCAAGCCGATCGTCTCATGGCTCGCCTGAAAGGACTGGCATGAGCGGCTGGACCGCCGTCGTGCTGGCCGGTTCGCGGCCGGGAGTGGATGCTTTCGCGCAAAGCCATGGCACCGACCTGAAAGCGTTGATCCCGGTCTTGGGCGAGCCGATGGTCCGCCGCCCGGTGATGACGCTGCTGGCGAGCGAGCAGTTCACCGCCGTCCGCGTCTTCGCGCAGCAACCCGAACGGATCGCCGCCGTGCTTCCCGCTGACCCGCGGCTGACCGTCGAGCCCTCGGGCGAAACCATCGCGACGACACTGGAGGCCCTGTGCAACGATCCCGCGACGCAGTGGCCGCTGCTGCTCACCACCGCCGACCACGCGCTGCTGGACCAAGGCATGATCGACGACTTTTGCGGCCGCGCGGCAGATGCGGATATCGCCGTCGCCGTCGTCGAGCGCGCCGCCTTGCTCAAGCGGCTGCCGGCGACGCGGCGCACCTGGATCCGGTTCCGCGGCGGCGCCTACAGCGGCGCTAATCTGTTCATGCTGCGCTCGCCCAAAGTGCGGCCGGCAATCGCGCTGTGGCGGTCGGTCGAACAGGACCGCAAGAAGGGCTGGCGGTTGCTCATGGCAACCGGCCCAACGCTGTGGCTCGGCTCCGCCTTGCGCTTGCTGACGATCGACCAGGCGCTCAACCGCATCGGCCGCAAGCTCAACCTCACCGTCCGCGCCGCCGCCATGGCCAACCCGCTTGCCGCGGTCGATGTCGATAAGCCGGACGACCACCGCCTCGTCGAGGCCATACTAGAGGGCCGGGTATGAGCGACTTGGCGATCTACGACCTCGACCGCACGGTCACTCGCGTCGCCACCTACACGCCGTTCCTGATCCACTGCGCATGGCGCCGAGCGCCGTGGCGACTGCTCCTGCTGCCGGTCACCGCGGCATCGATGCTCGTCTATGCCGCCAAGGCGATCGATCGCGGCAAGCTCAAGGAAATAAACCATTGGCTGCTGCTCGGCGGCTCGATCCACCCGCGCGACCTCAAGCCGCTCGTCGACAGCTTCGCCGACGCCACCGTCGCCCGTAACATCCGTCCGGGCGCGCTGAGAGCCATCGCCCGCGACAAGCAGCAGGGCCGCCGGCTGGGCCTCGCCACCGCTTCCTACCGGCTGTACGCCGAGGCCATCGCCGAGCGTCTCGGCTTCGACGATGTCATCGGCACCGGCTCGGTAATTGGCCTCGACGAGCGCCTCCGCTCGCGCATCGACGGCGAGAACGCCTACGGCGGCGCGAAGCTGAGGATGATCGCCGCTTGGGTCGAGAAATCTGGCCTCAAGGGCAAGCACGGCCACGTTCGCTTCTACTCCGACCACGCCTCCGATGCCCCGACCTTCGACTGGGCGGACGAGCCGGTGGCCGTAAACCCCCACGGCCCGCTCGAGAAACTCGCCAAGGCTCGCGGCTGGGCGATCGAGGATTGGGGTTAAGGCGTCAACAACAGCGGTGGATCAATGTCGCGGTGCAACCAAAGCGAGGAGCAACGCGACACCAAGCGCAAAGGCGAGCCCGATCGACGTAGCAATGACCGCTCCGGAGACACCAAATCCTGAGCAGAAAAAGATGCCGAGGTTGAGCGCGAATCCCATGTTCCACAGAGCGGTTCGGAGCGTCGGCCGGTCAAACACATACGCACCGACGAAAGCGGCTCGAACGAGCACAAAGGCGGTGGCGAGGCCGTCAATCCACCCCTGAGGCGAGTGCCTGAATTCGGCCAACAGGATGGCGGTCGCGAAAAAAGGGAAAACCTCGAACCCATTTAAGTGGGCACCGAACAGGCGACTCCTCATCGGCCGATCGTAGAAGGTTGGATTCCTCGGATTACTGTTATCAAACTCCCGGCCAGCGGCAGCCTTGAGAGGGGCAAGCGTGATCAGCGGCAATATGGCCGCGGCGAACAGACACCATTCGGCAATTGTCACGCGCTGGCTCTCCCAATCACTTCGAAATCAAACCGCCCTCAACGCATTCTCGAAGTCGGCGATCAAATCGTCCGCGTCCTCGACGCCGATCGAGATGCGGACCAGGTTGTCGGTGATGCCGAGCGCCGCCTTGCGCTCGTCGGGGACCGACAAATGGGTCATTGCGGCGGGCGCGCTGGCCAGCGTCTCGGTGCCGCCGAGGCTGACCGCGAGGTTGGCGATGACCAGCGCGTCGAGGAACGCGAACGCCTCCTTTTCGCCGCCGTTGAGATAGAGCGAAAAGGTCGATCCGGCGCCGGTGCAGTGGCGGTTGTAGATGTCGGCCTGGCGCGAGCCTTCCTGGAGGAAACCCAGATAGACCACGCTCTCGACCTTCGGGTGGTCGCGCAGATAGGCGCAAATTTTGGCCGCGCTTTCTCCCGCGCGGTCCATGCGCAGCTCAAGCGTTTCCAAGCTCCGCAGCAACAT
Organism: Sphingomicrobium sp.; assembly: GCA_039921365.1. Lineage (GTDB taxonomy): Bacteria > Pseudomonadota > Alphaproteobacteria > Sphingomonadales > Sphingomonadaceae > Sphingomicrobium. The sequence continues at coordinate 6,526 of JBDSBX010000044.1, forward strand.
CCACGCCGTGTTCGGGTCGCAGATCGTGCCGATCGTGTTGCGCATCATCCGCACCTGGTCGATCAGCTTTTGCCGCCCGACCAGCCCGCCGGCGACGAGGTCGCTGTGGCCGCCGGCATATTTGGTCAGGCTGTAGATGCTGAGGTCGGCGCCTTGCGCGAGCGGCTTGGCCCACAACGGCCCCAAGAAGGTGTTGTCGATGGCAATTGGCGGCAGCTCATTCGCCCCGAACGCGGCGTTGCGGGCGGCGGCGACCGCCTCGACATCGACCAGCACGTTGGTCGGGTTGGCCGGGCTTTCGAGGTAGATCAGCGATACCCGGCCCTTGGCCCTGGCGGCGGCGATGACCGCGTCGATCTCCTCGCGGGTCGCGCCCGCCGGGAAGTCGAGCCACGATATACCGAACCGGCCGAGGATCTTGGCAATCAGCGTTTCAGTCGCCGCATAGAGCGGTCCCGAATGGACGACGACGTCGCCCGGCTGGACGAAAGTCAGCAGCAGCGTCGCGATCGCCGCCATGCCGCTCGAGAAAGCCAGCGCGTCGTCGGCCTCCTCCCAGATCGCCAGGCGGTCCTCGAGAATCTCCTGGTTGGGCCCATTGAAGCGCGAATAGACGAGGCCATCGGGGCCGCCGGCGCGCTTGCCGGTGACGCCTTCGAAAAAGCGTTTTCCCGCGGCTGCATTCTCGAACACGAAGGTCGAGGTGAGGAACACCGGCGGCTTCAGCGAGCCTTCGCTCAAAGCGGGGTCGAAGCCGTATCCCATCATCAGCGTCGAGGCGCTGAGCTTGTGATTGCCGATGCTGGTCGGGGTCGGCTTGGGCGTGCGTCGCGGCGTCGCGCCGCCGGTCTCGCTGTCGCTGGTCGGGTCGTCGCTGGTCAAAATCGGTCTCCTGATCGAGCACCCCTTAGACCCAGTCCCGATGCTGCGGCTAGAACCTCAACTGCACCCGGTCAACGGTCAGTCGAAGTTGCGCGCCATCACCGGCGCCAAAGCCGGCAACGCATCCGCCCGAAGCGCGATACGATGCAGCTTTGGACAATGCGCCGCGATCCATGCCCGCCGCGGCCGCCGCGAGAAAGCCGCGACGTAGATGTCGAGCGCCAACGGGCTCGTCCCGAGCACGCATTGCGTGTCGCCAACCTCGGCCTCGAACTGGAGCCACAATGAGCACCGGAACGCATCGACTCGCTCGGCCAACTGCTCCGCCGCATCGGGCGCCCATCGCTCGGGATAATCGCGATAGGTAAAGGTCGGGTAGAGCACCGAGACGAACCACATCAAGCGGTTGAGAAAGGCCAGGCGGAGCGGATCGCTGGGTTCCGGCGCCAGCCCGCTGGTGGGATAAAGCTCGGCCAGCCGAAGCATGATGGCGGCGCTTTCGGTCAGCGTCTCGCCGTCCTCACCGACCAGCGTCGGCACCCGCGCCAGCGGGTTGACGCCCAGCAGCCGGTCGCGCGCCGGACCTTGCTCGTCGAAACCCTCGACGTCGACAAATTCGAACGGCGCGCCGACCCACGCCAGCGCGGCTTCGGCCAGCACCGATCCCCAGCCGCGCACCCCATACAGCCGCCACCCCATCAACCATTCCCCCGCAAGCCGATCATCGCCATTTGCCGCCCGTAATCGGTCTCGCCTCGATGGGTTGAACGGCGGTAGCTGTAGAAGCGATCCTCGTCGCCGTAAGTGTCGAGGCCCAGCGACGCGACGCTGCCGATCCCCGCCGCGGACAGCCGCGCCACGACATAGGCGTCGAGGTCGAAATGCGGCCGCCCGGCCGGCTCCATGACGAAAAAGCGTATATTGCTGGCATCCGCATCGAGGAAGCGCCGCCGGAACGTCTCATCCACCTCATACGATGCCTGGCCGATGCACGGGCCCACGGCCGCCGCGATCAGCTCGCGCTTGGCGCCGAGCTTCTCCATCGCCGCGATCGTCGCATCGGTCACTCCGGCCAGCGCCCCGCGCCATCCCGCATGGGCCGCGCCGGCCACCCCGCCTTGCGCATCGGCGAACAGCACCGGCGCGCAATCGGCGGTGAGGATGCCGAGCAGCACATTGGGCCGGTCGGTGACCATGGAATCGGCATGCGGTCGCTCGTCCTGCGCCCACGGCCGCTCAACCGCCACGACTTCGGCCGAATGAACCTGATGGACCGTCGCCAGCTCGGCCCCCGCCAGCACAGCCGCCACCGCCAGCTCGCGGTTCTCGGCAATCGCCGCGCGGTCGTCGCGGCTTCCAAAGCCGACGTTCAGCCCCGCCATTGCGCCGGTCGAAACGCCCCCGCGCCGCCCGAGGAAGCCGTGCGCGATCGCGCCCAACGACGCCGCGCGGATCACCTCGACGCTCACGGGGCAACGTCCAGGACCAGGTGCCGCAAGACAATGTCTTCGTCGGCATGAGTGCCGACCATGAAGTCGTATCGGCCCACCGCCGTGAAGCCGTAACGTTCGTAGAAGCGCCGCGCGCGGTGATTGTCGATATAGACGCTGAGCTGGACGTGTTTGGCGCCGCGTTCGGCGGCGGTCGCAAGCGCCCAGTCCATCAGCGCCGTTGCCGCGCCGGCGCCCTGCCAGGCCGGAAGGATGTACAATTGGCACAGCTCGATGGTGTCGGGCGGTGTCTCGACCGGCAATTGGGGTGGGCCGAGTTTGATGTAGCCAATTGGCCCAAGGTCCGCTTGCGCAATGCGAAAGGCAAATCGCGGGTCCGCGATCTCCTGGCGAAACCGATCGGCGGTCATCGTCGCCCGGAATGCTGCGAGGTCGTCGGGCGGGTAGAGGTGGCCGAACGTGTCGACAAAGGTGTCCCGGAAGATTACGGCGATGATCGCCGCGTCCGCCCTCACTGCATCGCGAAAATCGGTCATTCGCCGAAACCCGCCGGTGCCGGCCACGACCCCGAATGCACCGCCATGACCTTGAACAATTCGCCCATCGACTGCGCATCGCACAGCCGGGCCTGCTCCGCGGCGATGGCTTCCGCCCGTTCCGCATGAGCGGCGGCAAGTGCTTGGGCCCGCGCGCCGATCCCCAGCCGTTCGAGCCATTCGCCTTGTGTCACGACCGGCGTCACTTCGACGCTGCCGACCGACGCCGCCTTGGCCAGCGCTTCGAAGTCGACATGCGCGGTAAGGTCTTGCTCGCCGGGCTCGGCCAGCACGTCCGCAAAGCGATGATTGCGCACCGCCTGAAGCGTCTCGCCGAGGCCCGATCGCGCGTGGCCGTAATCCACGACCAGTGCGACGCCGCCGCGCGCATCGAGCTGCGCGCCGATCTCCCACGCGACGGCGTCCCGAGCCGGCGAATCCTCGCGAATGGCACCATTAAGGTCGAACTCCAGGCGGTCGCCTTCGAACAGGATTCGTCGCTCCCTGTCGCCGACCCACTGGCGGATCGGCAGCGCGTCGAAAAACTCGTTCGCGACCAGCAGCAGCGGCCGCCCCTCGGGCAGGGTGACGAGGCTGTCATGCCAGGCGGCACCAGGATGCAATTTG
>JBDSBX010000045.1:0-5853 GCA_039921365.1 Sphingomicrobium sp.
CCGTACACAGGCGTTCGATGACGAGGCGCGGTTCTGACCACATGTCTTTTCCTTAATTATAGGCAAGTGCCTAGACAAGTAGGAAATGCGTTGGGAAATAATGGGCAGCCGAGTCGCTCTATGTTAATAAAGGAAGTGAAGAATGTACTTGCTCAGAGAGATAGAGAAGTTCCTTCGCCGTAGCCACACAACTCCAGCCCGTTTTGGCCGGGAGGCGCTAGGCGATCCCCGATTTGTCTTCGATTTGCGACGGGGCCGGGAGCCGCGTCCGGTGACGGTCCAGAGGGTCCGCGATTTCCTGGAGGCGGCCCAATGCTGAAAATGGCCATGTCGCGCGCCGCGTCGGAGTTGCTGCGCGCGCTGCTCGAGCGCACCGGAAAACAGTCCCACAAGGTTTTGCTCAGCGATATCCGGTCGGTCGACTGGCAGTCGCTGACCTTTACCGGCGAGACCCATTCGATGCGGTTGCGCATCCTCGGACCGAATGCACTTCGGCTCGTCCGCCGCCTTACACTCGGACTTGGCGATTGGGAGTTTTCAATCCCTGGTCATCTGGTCGCGGACATTGCCGTCGCCCGCGCGCCTGCCACCGCGCTCGATGGCTCGGTCAAGCTGGCGATCGAAGCACTGACGTCGCCGATTAACCTGTCTGATGGAACGTGCGCCGAAGCGCGGCGAGCGCTTCAATTAACGCTTCGGACGCATCCGGCGGTGGCAATCGCGACGGCAGGTGGTTTTGGCTCGAGCCGAACAGCCGAACCACCCGGGCGTCAGGGCCGACTCCGCCAAGCTCGTCCTTCAGGAGAAGTTCGTCGGGCAGTTCAGCCCACGCCTCGAACGTCGGTGCGGAAAAGGCCGGCAGCGCATAGGCCGGCTCCCGCGGCAGCACCCGTCTCAAGCCGAAATGAGCGACGAGGAATGCCAAGGCGGCGGCGACAGTCGTTGCTTCGACCGCTGACCCCATGGCCCGAAGACAATAAGCGACGGCCACCGCGAAAATCACCGCGGCCGCGATATCCACCGCCCACTCTGCGCGATCTTCGGTTTTCCACTGCATTGGCGTGGACGTAAGGCCAATAGGTTTCCAGCCCGTTAGGCCGCCTCGATCAACTTGACCAAGGCCTCGGTAAAAACCGCGACGTCATCGGGGTCGCGGCTGGTGACGATGTGGCCGTCGGTCACCGCCGGCTCATCGACCACCGACGCACCGGCATTGCGAAGGTCGGTCCGGATCGACAAACAGGCGGTGGCCGTGCGTCCCCGCAGCACATCCGCCTCGACCAGCAGCCACGGCCCATGGCAGATCGCCGCGATCGGCTTGCCGGCACCGTCAAAGCTGCGGATTAATGCAATCGCTGCCGGGATCATGCGCAGCGTGTCGGGATTACGAACGCCGCCAGGCAGGATAAGCGCGTCGAAATCGTCCGCCCGAGCCTCGTCGATAGTCAGGTCCGGCCGGATGGTTTTGCCTGGATCGTCATGTACCGTGGCCTGGATCGGGGCCAAGCTTGGCGACGCGAGCACCACTTTTACCCCGCGGCTGATGAGAATCTCGCGCGGCCCAAACAGCTCTGATTCCTCGAACCCGTCGGTCGCCATGATCAGCACTGTCCTGCCCGCGATCGTCATTGCACCTGCACCCAACTGGAACTCCGCACCCGCGCTGCTCATTACCGCCTCATGCTCAGACACAGCAGCGATAGCGAGCCCGGCCTCACCCGCAAGCGGATCAAGTCCGCCTGGGGCTATTTCGACGCCGACGGCAAGCGCGTCACCGAACGCGCCGAAATCGATCGCCTGAATGCCCTTGCTCTGCCTCCTGCCTACACCGACGCCTGGTTCTGCGCTGACCCCGAAGGCCATTTGCAAGCGACCGGGATCGATGCCCGCGGGCGCAAGCAGTACCGTTATCACCTCGCCTTCCGCGAGCAACGCGACGCCAGGAAATATGATGGGCTGCTCGAATTCGGCAGAACGCTGCCGAAGCTCAGGCGGTGGGTCGAGCAGGACATTAAACGCCGCAAGCTTGGTCGTGAGACCGTCCTGGCGGCCATCGCCCGGCTCCTCGACACCCAGTATATTCGCATCGGCAACGAGCAATACGCCAAGGACAACAAAAGCTTCGGCGCGACGACGCTGCGCACTCGTCACGTCCGCCGCAAGGGCGGCAAGATGTCGATGCGCTTTGTCGGCAAGCATGGCATCGTCCATGAGGTGAAAGTCAGCGACTCAAACCTCAAGCGCATCGTCAATCGCTGCCAGGATCTGCCCGGGCAGATGCTCTTCCAATACGTCGATGACGACGGCGACCCGCGGCCGATTACGTCGGGCGACGTCAACGAATATATCAAGCACGCCAGCGGCGGCGATTTCACCGCCAAGCATTTCCGCACCTGGGGGGCGAGCACGATCGCCTTCGACCAGTTGCTGAAAAAGGCCGACGATGCCCGCATCTCGGTCAAGACGGTGGTCGAGCCGGTCGCGGAGGCACTCGGCAACACCGTCGCGATGAGCCGCAAGTCCTACGTCCACCCGGCATTGCTCGAAGCGGTCAAGGACGCGCCGCGCGACCCTCTCGACGGCCTCGAGCGCCCGCGCGGCAAGGCCCGCCTGTCGTCGACCGAAGTCGGTCTGCTCGAATTCCTTGCCCGCGGCGGCAAGCGGTCGCGACGCAAGTCAAAGGTCGCCGCGCAACCGCTGGAGAAAGCCGCGGCTTGATCGGCCGCCAAGCTGCCGCCATGACGGCGCCATGCGCGACGAATTGCAGTGGAGCGGCTTCCCCGCCTGGTTCCAGGCCAATAGCGAATCCCTGTTGGTCGGCAGCCTGGTGGCGGCGGCGCTGGTCGCGCTGATGCTTGTCCTCCGCCACGTCGGTGAACGTATCAACGCCTCCGACCCCGACTATCGCAGCTGGCGATGCGTCATCGGGCGAGTTCTTGCCAAGACCAGCTTGGCGTTCATGATCATCACCGCGCTCGAGATCGTCGCCACCTACGCCGAGCCGCCTCGGCGCATCGCCCGCCTGAGCGACATATTGTTCATCATCGCCTTCGCTTTGCAGGGCGCGGTGTGGGCGCGCGAGCTGATCCTCGGCGTCATCGGCAACCGCGTCGGCGACGATCCGGGCGAAACCACGCTCGGCAACGCCATGTCCCTGATCCGGGTGCTGGTCAGCATCGCGTTGTTCGCGATCGCGTTCATCGTCATTCTCGACAATCTTGGCGTCAACGTCACCGCACTGATCGCCGGCCTCGGTATCGGCGGCATCGCCATCGGCCTCGCCGCGCAGGGCATCTTTTCCGACTTGTTCGCCGCCCTCGCTATCTTGTTCGACAAGCCGTTCCGGCGCGGCGACACCATCCGCTACGACAACAGCATCGGCACCGTCGAGCGCATCGGCCTCAAAACGACGCGGATGCGCTCGATCACCGGCGAGCAGATGATCATGGCCAACACCAAGCTGCTCGAGCGCGAGATACACAACCTCGCCCAGGGCCAGAGCCGCCGCATTACCGTGACCTTCGCCTTGGTCTATCAAACGCCCCCCGACAAACTGGAGCGAGTGACGGAATTGGCCCAAGCGGCGGTCGCCGCCCGCAAAGGCTGCGAGTTCGTCCGTTGCTCCTTGACCGCGCTGGCGCCCTCAAGCCTCGACCATGAGCTTTTGTTCGAAATCGCCAGCCTCAATCAGGACATCATCGCCGCCGATCGGTCGGCCATCATCCTGAGCCTGGTGAAGCTGTTTGCCGAGGAAGGGATCGACTTCGCTTACCCTACCCAGACCACCTTTACCGCAGCGCCCGACGGCACTTTGGTGATGCCCTACGCGCCTCCGGCCGCGCCGGCGAAAGCCTGATGCCGATCGTCTCACTCGACGAATTGCGCGCCCGGATTGGAACCGAAGTCGGCGTGTCGAGCTGGCTGATGATCGACCAGGCGCGCATCGACGTCTTTGCCGATGCGACCGAAGACCGCCAGTTCATCCACGTCGATGCCGAGGCCGCCGCCCAGACGCCGTTCGGCGGCACCGTCGCGCACGGCTTCCTGTCGCTGGCTATGCTGTCGCGCATGGCGGCCGAGGCGATGCTCGTTCCCGACAATATCAAGATGGCGGTCAACTACGGGCTGGACCGGGTCCGGTTCATCGCCCCGGTTCGGTCCGGCAAACGGATCCGCGGCCGCTTCGTCCTCGATTCGATCGACCAAAAGGCGCCCGGCCAGCTGCTGCTGCGCCACACCGTCACGGTCGAAATCGAGGGCGTGGACAAGCCGGCCCTGACCGCGCAATGGCTGGGCTTGCTGTTTGTTTAAGGAGAGAAAAATGGCCACCCGCGACGCCGTGATCGTGTCGACCGCCCGCACCCCGATCGGCCGGGCCTACAAGGGGGCGTTCAATGCAACGCCGGGACCCACCCTGGGCGCATTCTCCTTGAAACCGGCGATCGAGCGCGCCGGGATCGACCCCGGCGAAATCGATGACGTGGTGTGGGGCGCGGTGCTCACGCAGGGCACCCAGTTCGGCAATATCGGCCGCATGGTCGCGCTCCGAGCCGGCTGTCCGGTCGGCGTGTCGGGGATGACGATCGACCGCCAATGCTCGTCGGGGCTGATGGCCATCGCCACCGCCGCCAAGCAGATCATCACCGACCGCATGGACGTGGTCGCCGCCGGCGGCCAGGATTCGATCAGCATGGTGCAGACGCCCGAGATGCGGATCGCGCCCGACCCGTCGCTGATGGCGATGCATCAACACGTCTACATGCCGATGCTGCAGACCGCCGAGACGGTCACCCGGCGCTATGGCATCGGCCGCGATCGGCAGGACGAATATGCGTTGAAAAGTCAGCAGCGGACCGCCGCGGCGCAGGCAGCCGGGCGGTTCGATGCCGAGATCGTCCCCGTCACGACGACGATGATGGTCAAGGACAAGGAGACCGGCGCCGTCTCGCAAAAGGAAATCACGATCGCCAAGGACGAGGGCAATCGCGCCGACACCACGCTGGAAGGATTGTCGGCCCTCAACCCCGTCCTCGGCCCCGACACTTCGATCACCGCCGGCAATGCCAGCCAATTGTCCGACGGCAGCTCGGCGTCGATCCTGATGGAGGCCGGGGAAGCCGCGCGCCGCGGCGTCACGCCGCTGGGCCGCTACGTCGGCATGGCGGTTGCCGGCACCGAGCCCGACGAGATGGGCATTGGCCCGATCGACGCGGTCAACAAGCTGCTCAAGCGCTTCGACCTCAAGCCCGACGACATCGGCCTGTGGGAATTGAACGAGGCGTTTGCGGTCCAGGTCCTGTACAGCGCGGAGCAGCTCGGCATCCCCGAGGACCGGCTGAACGTCGACGGCGGGTCGATTTCGATCGGTCACCCCTACGGCATGAGCGGCGCGCGGATGACCGGCCACGCGCTGATCGAAGGCAAGCGCCGCGGCGCCAAATATGTCGTCGTGACGATGTGCGTCGGCGGCGGCATGGGCGCGGCCGGCCTGTTCGAGGTGCTGTAGGGCAGTGGGCGCCATCGAACTCATCGCCCTCGCGTCCAGCGTCAGCCTGCTCGCCGGCTGGCGGCTTTACCTCGTCACGCTGGTTACCGGCCTGGCGATGAAATTCGGCTGGATCGACCTGCCCGATCAGCTCAACGCGCTCGACGTGCTTGCCAGCAACTGGATCCTCGCCATCGCCGCGGGCGGCACGCTGGCCGAATTCTTTGCCGACAAGATCGCCTGGGTCGACAGCGCGTGGGACGCGGTGCACTCGTTCATCCGGCCGGTCGGCGGCGCGCTGCTGTCGATGGCGATCATCGACGCCGGCGATCCCGGCTGGCAGGTCGCAAGCTTCCTCTTGGGCGGCG
>JBDSBX010000046.1:0-2513 GCA_039921365.1 Sphingomicrobium sp.
CAAGGTTACCAACGCAGCAACCGGGCTTGTTGATGCACCGGTTACAACGCGATGAGTCTAGGATGGGTAAATCAAATTCTGCAATGGGCGGAATTGGCGCGTTCGATTTTGGTACGCGAGCGAGCCAAAGCGTCGCCGCCGCGGCCGGTGACAGCGTAAGGCTAAGCAATTGTCCGAGCGCCGCAACCTGTGTAATGCGAGTCGGATTGTCGTGGGGGTCCAGATGTTGAAATCGTTTGTCAGTGTTGCGCTGCTGGTCAGTGCGACCGGGGCCTGGGCGGCGTCGAGCAACACCGATTTTGGCATTCGTGCGGTCGGGGTTCGGACCAATTCCGGCCAGGCAACGACGGTGGTGACCAATTCGACGTCGAAGGCGCTGCTGGTTGCGAGCAATGTCTCGCCGGTGCGAGCGACGAACACCATGTTTTCCGACCCGTCGCCGATCAGGAGTTCAGGCGTGAACCTGCGCGCTGTTGCCAGCCTCGGTTCGCAATGGGGGCGGGTGACCAGCACGATCCGCTCGGTCGCCCATAACCGCTCGGTCGGCGGGGTTCGCAACAGCTGGCACTTGAGCGGCCGGGCGGTCGACATCGCGCGCCGTCGAGGCGTCAGCCACGCGCAAATCGCCGCCGCGTTTCGCAATGCCGGCTATCGGCTGATCGAATCGCTCGACGAGGGCGACCACAGTCACTTTGCGTTCGGCGGATCGGGCGCGTCGTCCTATGCGTCGCAAGCCGCGACTGCTCGCAGCACGGGCGCCGTTGCCGTTGCCTCAACCCCGTGGAAAATCGTCACGGCGGCCAACGCGGCCTTCCGCTAGAGCGCGATTTTCACGCTGTTTCGTCGCAGGCGCCGATGAACAGCTCGTCGGTCGAAAGCCGCATATGCTCCGGACGCCGGCAGGCTTCACCAAAATCCCCGCTAGAAGCGGTCGAACGCGGATGGCGACTGCCACCGGTCGAGCTCAGCCACGGCCCGCCGGGCTTAACCCCCGCAAATAAAATAACCATAACGGTAAATAACACTTGACATCGTCACGCTAATTCGGTACATGACAGGAATAGTGACAAGTTGCGAGCCGGGGCCTTTGACCCATTGAGGCGGCGCCCGGCGAGCAAATGAAGGGCCGGGCAGCGCAAGCTTTTCGGCCCTTTGGCTTTCCTGGATCGGACAATCGGGGAGCAAATTCCTCCAACCAGTATCGGAAAAGCGCATCATGGGATGAACTTCACGATCGTCAGCAGCGGGAAAACCGCGGCATTCCGCGGCGGCGCGTGGGTGATCGGGTCGCTCAGCGGATCGGAGCTGGTGGTCGATGGCTTGAAAGTAGTGGGCGCGCGAGGCTCGGCAATCGCCGCTCCGACAAGCGGCACGACGATCGATACGGAAGCCAGAACGGCGGTCGGGCTGATCCTCGCAGCGCTGCGGGCGCACGGACTGATTGAAATTTAGACATCCAAAGAGCTTGAATAACTGACCGAGAATTCTGGCCTTTTGATGCTTTTGTGCAACAGCTTAAGGAAGTGCTGCCTTGCGCGGAAACCAGCGCGCTCATAATGGGTTCGGGCAGTTCATTTTTCAGAACGCACGTGAAAGGGGACAATTATGCGCAAGCTGGCCATTGCAATGGCGCTCGCATCGACCGGGCTGACGACACCGGCGCTCGCACTCGACAATTCGGGATATGTCGGCGTGGAAGCCGGACTGATGATCGTTGAGGATACCGGGCTCGATTATGAGGATGCGGTGGGGTCGTTCGACGATGCCATTATCATCGATCACAAAAAGGGTTATGATGTCGATGTCATCGGCGGCTACGACTTCGGTGCGGTTCGCGCCGAGCTAGAGCTTGGATACAAGCGCGCAAGCATCGACGAGACCAGGATCGACGGACCTCTGTCCGGGCCGTTCAGTACGGTCGTATTCGGAGCCGACGGGCGCGTCTCCGTGCTTTCGGGCATGGCCAATGCAATGCTGGACTTTGGCGACGACAGTGGCTGGAACGGCTATGTTGGCGGTGGCGTCGGCCTCGCCAGGGTCAAGTACAACTTGAATGTGGCCGCGCCGGTTTCCCAGTTTGGCTTCAGCGACAGCGACAGCGGCCTTGCGTGGCAGGCCATCGCTGGCATTCGTTATGCGATCACGCCGAACATGGATCTCGGCCTGAAGTATCGCCTGTTTACCGTTAGCAAGCTGCACTTTTCCGAGGGCTCCGGTCAACAACGCCTGCCGTTCGACCTGGACGGACGTTTCCGCTCGCACAGCCTGCTGCTGAGCCTAATTTACAACTTCGCTCCGCCGCCCCCACCCCCACCCCCACCGCCGCCTCCGCCGCCGCCGCCTCCGCCGCCTCCCGCGACGCAGACGTGCCCGGACGGTTCGGTGATCCTGGCGACCGACGCTTGCCCGCCGCCGCCGCCTCCGCCTCCGCCTCCGCCTGAGCCGGAGCGTGGCTAAGGCAACGGCTGACGGAAGACCGGCGACGGTCTGACGGAGGCACCATCAATTGGGCC
>JBDSBX010000047.1:0-7909 GCA_039921365.1 Sphingomicrobium sp.
CTTCGCGTACCGCCGTGTCGCAATGATCAAGGGCTGGGCGGTCGGGTGACGCATTGCGGAAAAGGCTGAACCGAATGGCCTCATCCCAGCCACCGCCGCCGTCGAGCGTTCGCCGCCACAGCGCCACCCGCCGGTTGAGCGCGCCGACCAGCTTGCGGACCGTCTTGCCGACGGTCGGGTCGCCGATCCCCAACTGCCGATGCTCGGCGTCCATCGCCTCGACAAAACGTTCGGTCAGCGCCACCGCGGCGCTACGGGCAGGATCGCCGCCGCGCTCGAGGCGAACAGTGGCGAGCGCGACCATCGTTGCCAAACCTGCGAATCGGCCGTCGATCGTGTCCGGCAATTGGCCCTCGACAAACCAGTTCGGCTGGCGGGCGACAGCGACCATCGCCTCGAACAAAGCGGCGCCGCGGCTCCTTTCGGGCGTTAATCGGGGGAACAGGAAGCTCAGCATAGTGATCGGTCGGCGCTCCTTGGGCGGCAAAGGCTTGCGCCTCCGCATGTCCGGCGCATATTGAGGCCGTCCGGCCGCGGCGCAAGTGATGGTGTCTTGGGTTCATCGGCGTTCACGCAGCTCCGCGTGCGAGAAAAAGGTTCACGGTCATGAGTGCTGCGGTGTTGAAACTTGTTTTCGCGGTGTCGGGCGCGGCCCTGCTCGCCGGATGCTCGAGCATCGGTGTCCGCGATCACCGCGGGGCGGTCATCGACAAGGAACTCGCCTCGGCGATCCAGGTTGGCGTCGACAATAAGGAATCGGTCAGCAAGACCCTTGGGCGGCCGAGCTTCACCGGCCAGTTCGCTCCGAACGACTGGTATTACGTCGCCCGCGACACCAGGACAGCCGCCTTCCGCGACCCCAAAGTGCTCGACCAGACTGTGCTTCATATTCGCTTCGACCAGGCTGGCAACGTCACCCGGGTCGATAATACGGGCAAGGAACTGATCGCTTCAATCGATCCGGAGAGTGGCAAGACCCCCACCCTGGGACGCAAGCGCAGCTTCTTCGACGAGCTGTTCGGTAATATCGGCAGCATTAGCCAGCCCGGGCTTCCCGGGAGCAACCGGGGCGGCGGGCCGCAGCAATAAGGCTCGCTAGGCAGCTTGTGGGCTTTGCCGTAAGTCTCCCGAAATGACCGCGACTCCCGCCGGCATTACCTATGCCGACTATCTTGCGCTCGACCAGCTGCTAACTGCTCAGAAGCCGCTGTCGAGCCTGCACGATGAAATGCTGTTCATCGTCATTCACCAGACCAAGGAGCTGTGGCTGAAGCAGATGCTTCACGAGCTTGAACTGGCGGTCAGCCTGCTGGACCAGGACCAGTTCGCCGCATCGTGCAAGGCGATGGCCAGGATCGGCCGCATCCAGTCGGTGATGACCCTGTCGTGGGACGTACTTTCGACCCTTACACCGGTTGATTACACCGCTTTCCGCGACGTGCTCGGGACCTCGTCGGGCTTCCAGTCGGTCCAGTTCCGCGAGTTTGAATATCGGCTTGGAATCAAGGACCCGCGTTTTCTCGATCAGTATGCGACCGGCAGTGACCTGCGCGCTCGGCTGCAAGCGGCGCTCGATGAGCCAAGCTTGCGCGAAGCGTCGCACGCGGCGCTTGAGCGGGCGGGATTCGATCTTGGCGACCGCTCGGAAGCGGCCGTCGGCGAGGCATGGCTCGCGGTTTACCGGGATTCGGAACGGTGGTTCGACCTCTACCAGCTCGCCGAGAAACTGGTCGATATCGACGATGCCCTGGCGATGTGGCGGCACAAGCATGTCCTGACGGTCGAGCGGATTATCGGCAACAAGATGGGCACGGGCGGCTCGGCCGGCGCCGCCTATCTGCGCTCGACGCTCAACAAGCGCGCCTTTCCCGAACTGTGGTCGATGAGGACCGGCCTTTGAGTTTCAAAGGGTTGTTTTCGCGCAGCCTCGGCGCCGATCCTGACCGACTGCACCTCGCCGCGCACAGCCACCATTTGTGGCCCGACGCCAGCTTCGAAGGGCAGGGCGAATGCTGGGAAGACGCCGCCCGGCTTGCCGATCGCAAGTGGGACAAGGTGATGGGCGAGGTGTGGCCGCAAGCGCAGCGTCATGTTGCCGCAGAGCTTGGCACCGACATTCCAGACGCGATCGTGTTTTCGGCCAACACCCACGACTTCCTCGTCCGCCTGACCGCCGCCGCGCCCCGCGCCGATCCCCGCCGCTTGAAAGTGCTGATGAGCGACGGCGAGTTTCACAGCGCGCGGCGGCAGTTCGCGCGCTGGGCGGAGGAGGGCTGGCTGCAACTCGAGACCGTGGCGGCCGAGCCGTTCGACGATTTCACTGAACGTTTCCTAAGCGCGGCCGGAAGCTGCAACCCGGACCTCATTCTCGTCAGCCAGATACTGTTCGGCAGCGGTCGCCGATTCGATGGAGTGGCGGAACTGTCCGCGCGCTCCCGGCCCGGCGGCCCATGGGTTGTGATCGACGGTTACCACGCCTTCATGGCGCTGGAGACGCCGTTTGGCGAAAGCGCTGCTCGCTCGGCTTTCTATCTGGGGGGAGGCTATAAATACGCGATGGCGGGGGAAGGCTGCGCGTTCCTCCACGCCCCTCCCGGCTTCGGGCCGCGGCCGCCAATTACCGGCTGGTTTGCCGAGTTCGAGGATCTGAGCCTGCCGCCGGGGATGGTCGGTTACGCCACCGACGCGATGCGGTTCATGGGTGCGACATTCGACCCGTCGGCGCTTTACCGGTTCAATGCCGTGCAGCGGATGCTGGCCGAAAACGGCCTCGCCACCGGTCAGATTTCATCCCGCGTCGAACATTTGCAAAGCTCGCTCATCGCAGCGATCGCCGGTACTTGCCTGGGGAATGCCGAGCTGCTCAATCCTGTCGACGGCCGTCCGCACGCCCGCTTCCTCGCTTTCCGGAGCCCCGACGCAATGCGCTGGTACAATGATTTGATGGCCATGAACTGCATCACCGATGTCCGCCGCGACGTGCTCCGTGTCGGGCTCGGCCTGTATCACGACGACGGAGATATCGGCCGCTTCGCCGCATTGCTCGGGAGGCTGAATTGAATTCGACGGCCCCGCCTGTTCGCAGCCCCCGCCTGGTCCTGGCGCTGCTGCTGCTCGCCTACATCTTTAACTTCCTCGACCGGCAGATCCTCGGCATCCTCGCCCAGCCGATCAAGCAGGACCTTGGTCTCACCGACACCGAATTCGGCGCGATCGGCGGGCTCGCCTTCGCGATCCTCTATTCCGTGCTTGCGGTGCCGCTCGCTTATCTTGCCGACCGCACCAGCCGAAGCGCGGTGATTGCCACCGCGCTCGCCGTTTGGAGCGGCTTCACCGCCTTGTGCGGCACCGCGACCGGCTTCGCTCAATTGTTCGCTTACCGTCTCGGGGTCGGCGTCGGCGAGGCCGGCGGAGTGGCGCCCTCCTATGCTCTGATTGCCGACTACTTCCCGTCCAAACGCCGGGCCCGGGCATTGGCGATCTTCTCGCTCGGTGTCCCTATCGGCCTGGCCTCGGGAACCTTGCTTGGCGCGTATCTGACTCACTGGATCAGCTGGCGGGCGGCGTTTGTCGTCATGGGCGTCGCCGGCATCGGGCTGGCGCCAATCTTATACTGGCTAGTCCGTGATCCGCCACGCAAAGTCGCCGCGGATTCGGCGCGCATCATGCCCGTTTTCGCGTTGCTGGCGCGCAAGCCGACCTTCTGGCTGATGGCCTTCGCCGCCTCGTGCAGTTCGCTATGCGGTTACGGGCTCGCCTTATGGACGCCGTCCGTGCTGATGCGGAGCTATGGCCTCGACCTGGTCGGCACCGCCCACTTCTTCGCCTCGCTGCTGCTGATCGGCGGGACCGCCGGAGTGCTGCTAGGAGGCGTGTTGGCCGACCGCCTCGGGACTGGCGACCGCCGCTGGTACGCCTGGTTGCCGGCGACTGCATGGCTGATCACCGCGCCCCTGCTGGCAATCGGCCTGTCGGTCTCCAGCCTGGCCGTCGCCTGGCCGCTCCTCCTGATCCCCAATGGACTCAATATCCTCTGGCTCGGACCCGTGACCACGGCGGTCCAGCATCTGGTGCCACGGCACATGCGGGCGACGGCTTCGGCCAGCTTCCTGTTGATCAACAATCTCATCGGGATCGGTATCGGCCCTTTGTTGTTCGGCGGACTCTCCGATGCGTTGAAGTCCAGCTATGGCGTCGAATCGCTGCGCTACGCGGCGATCGGCTGCACGGCCTTCTACCTGGTCGCGGCGGGCCTGATGTTAATGGCTTCGCGGCGCTTGCGAGCGGACTGGGTCGACGACGCTTAAGATACTGACCAGGGCCGGAAATGTAGGTTCACAATGGCGCGACCAAGCGTAGCGCAGGACCGGCGAAAGACGGAACGGACCAGTGCCATCATCCGTTCTGATGGTTCAAAGGAGTGTTGTTATGACCAGGTTCTTCCTTGCAGCGGGCGTCGCTGCGCTTGCGATTTCCGCCCCGCTCGGGGCCAAGCCCGGCGGCGATGGCGGCGGCGGGCATGGCAATGGCGGTCAGGAAGCCAAGGCAAATCATGGCGGTGGCGGTTCCAAGGCCGATCGCCGTGGCGGCGGCGGCTTCGAGGCGGCCAAATTCGAGCGCCACGACGGCGGGCAGCGATATGCGAATTTCGACCGCGGCGACAAAGGCGGCAACAAGGGCCACGGCTTTAAGGCGGATCGCCACGCCGCCAAGGCCGATCGCCATATGGAAAAGGCCGCCAAGTTCGATCGCAAGGGTCAAGGTGATGGCGCGTGGGCGCGCGACCGCCGTGACCACGACCGCTTCGACAGCCGCGTCGGCGATCGCTTCGCGACGCGCGGTTTGAACGACGGCTGCCCACCGGGCCTCGCCAAGAAGCATAATGGCTGCATGCCGCCGGGGCAGTTCAAGAAGAGTCTGCTCGGCCAGGCTATCCCCCTTGCCTATCGTAACCGAATGGTGCCGTTGGCGCTGCGCGACCTCTATCGCGACAATGACGATTATTACTATCGTTACGGCGATGGCAACATGTACCGGGTCGATCGCGGCAGCAATCTGATCAGTTCCTTGCTGCCCCTGCTCGGCGGTGGCTACGCGGCCGGCCAACAGTTTCCGACCAATTACATGAACAGCTATGTGCCGAACTACTACCAGTCTTTTTACCCGGACTCATCGAACAATTACTACCGTTACGCGAACGGCGGCGTGTACGCGATCGACCCCTATTCGGGGATGATCGACAACGTCATCCCGACGTACGACAACGGTTACGGGTACGGGCAGATGCTGCCCGCGAGCTACGGTTATTACAACGTGCCGTCCCAGTACCGCAGCATGTATTACGATACGCCGGACTATTCGTACCGCTACGCGCCGGGCGCGATTTACCAGGTCGACCGGGGCAGCAATCTCATCACCGCGGTCGCATCGCTGCTCGCCGGTGATATCGGGGTCGGCAGCCGGCTTCCGGCCGGGTACGATGCCTACAACGTCCCCTTGGGCTACCGCGACCAATATTACGACACGGCTGACAATATGTACCGTTACAACGACGGCTACATTTATCGGGTGGACCCCACCACCCAACTCGTCACAGCCGTGATCAACGCCCTCGTTTAAAAATTCTTGGATCGCGATAGGCCCGGCGTGCGTTGCCGGGCCGTTTCGCGCATGGAACATCAGGAGAATTCAATGACCAGGTTCGTGCTTCCGCTGGCTATGGCCACGGCCGCCATCTCTCTCACCGCCTGCGACAATGGGCAAAAGGCGAATGAGCCAGGTGCCGCTCAGACCGGCGAGGCCAAGAATGCCGCCGGCGAGAAGACGATTGCCGCCGGGCTCGACCAGAACAGCCGCTTCTTCCAGGCCGCCAAGTCCGCCGGGCTCGACGCAACGCTGGCCGGTCCCGGCCCGTACACGGTTTTGGTGCCCGACGATGCGGCCTTCGCCAAGCTGCCAAAAGAGAGCACCGACAGCTGGGCCAAGCCCGAATCCCGCGCTCAGCTGACCGGCGTCCTGATCTATCACATCCTGCCTGGCACGGTGCTCGCCGAGGACATTGGAAAAGCCATCGACAACGGCAAGGGCAAGGCGATTCTCGCGACCATGGGCGGCGGCACTCTGACCGCGACGCGGGACGGCGGCAAGATCGTCCTGACCGACGGTGCCGGCACCAAGGCGACCGTCACCGGGCCCGACGGAAAGCGCTCGAACGGCGTCGTCCACACGATCGACACGGTGCTGATGCCGGGAAAAGCTTAGCCTCCAGACTAAACTCACGCCCGGGACCCCGCTGACCGTCCTTTCCCACTGGAACCCCGCTCAACGCTCGCTATAACCAGCGCTTGCCAATCAAGCGGCCCTTGTCATCAGGGCGGTGGGCGTTGAACGGGGCAGGGACTGAACAATGAAGGCGACGATTGAACGGGCGACCCTCCTTAAGAGCCTGAGCCACGTCCAGTCGGTGGTCGAGCGCCGCAACACCATCCCAATCCTTTCCAACGTCCTCATCGAGGCGCGCGACGACGGCTCGCTCCGGGTGATGGCGACCGACCTCGACCTCCAGGTTGACGAGAGCGTCGCCGCCAATGTCGAGCAGGCCGGCGCGACAACGGTTTCTGCCCACACCCTGTTCGACATTGTCCGCAAGTTGCCCGACGGCAGCCAGGTCGAATTGTCCGCGGCCGAGGGCAAGATGCAAGTCAATTCCGGCCGCTCACGGTTCAACCTGTCGACCCTGCCACGCGACGATTTCCCGGTGATCGCCGAGGGCGAGCTGCCCACCCGGTTCGAGCTGCCGGCGGCCACCCTTCGCCAAGTCATCGACAAGACCAAGTTCGCGATCTCGACCGAGGAGACGCGTTACTATCTGATGGGCATCTTTCTCCACGTCGCCGACGACCAGCTGAAGGCCGCAGCCACCGACGGGCATCGGCTGGCCCGGGTCACCGTCCCGAAGCCCGACGGCGCCGACGGCATGCCCGACGTCATCATCCCGAGGAAATGCGTTACGGAGCTGCGCAAACTGCTCGACGAGGTCGAGGGCACGGTCGAGGTCTCGCTGTCGCCGACCAAGGTTCGCTTCGGACTCGGCAGCGCGGTGCTGACCAGCAAGCTGATCGACGGCACCTTCCCCGACTATAATCGCGTGATACCGACCGCCAACGACAAGCTTCTGAAGCTCAACCCGAAGAGCTTCCTGGCGGGTGTCGACCGCGTCTCGACCATCGCCTCGGAAAAGACCCGCGCGGTCAAGATGAGCGTCGACCGCGACAAGGTCACGCTGTCGGTGACCAGCCCCGAGAACGGCCTCGCCACCGAGGAGATCCCCGCCGACTACGGCTCCGACGGGATCGAAATCGGCTTCAACGCCCGCTATCTGATGGACATCCTCCACGAGATTGAAGGCGACAGCGTCGAGGTCCACCTCGCCGACGCGGCGGCTCCGACCTTGCTGCGCGAAAACGACAAGTCGAACGCACTTTACGTGCTGATGCCGATGCGGGTGTGACGATCTGTCGCGTCTGGCGCGGCTGGACCACGCCGGACATGGCCGATGATTATGAGCGGATCGTTCGCGGCGAGGTTATTCCGCGCATCGAGGCCAAGGCAACAGCCGGCTTCAAACATATCGACCTGATGCGCCGCGATCTCGGCGGCGAGGCCGAATTCCAGACCCTGATGTGGTTCGACGATCTCGCTTCGATCAAGGCGTTCATGGGTGAGGACTTTGCGATCAGCCATGTCCCCGCCGCCGCCCAGGCGGTGCTCAGCCGCTTCGACGACCGCGCCGCGCATTACGAAGTGATCGACCGCCGCGCGCAATAAGCTAAGCCACAGCGTGCCCGTCACTCGCCTCGCCCTGTCCGACTTCCGTTCCTACGCCTCCGCGCTGATCGCGCCCGGGCCG
>JBDSBX010000048.1:0-3804 GCA_039921365.1 Sphingomicrobium sp.
CGGTAACCAGGGCTACGACCCGCGCTACGCCAATCAGGGCTACCCGAACCAGGGCTATGGCAACCAAGCCTATGCCAATTACGCCCAATTCGCCGATCTTCGCTTCAGCTGCCGCGTCGATTACCGCGGCTATGTTTCGAACATCGCCATCAAGCAGAACGTTGCCGCTTATCGCGGTTACTAAAACGAACTAACCCCGTTCAGGGAACAAAATGCGCGTGGCCGGCGACGGTCGCGCGCATTTTTGTGTTCACCATCGCGCAAAATTCGTCAGCATAAGCACAACATATGTTAATAACAGGTATTCTGTGGGAACTCCTAGGCCTTCGGCGCGAAGTGCGGCCAAGGCCTAAGAGTTGGGCTCGGCATCTTCGCCGTCATAGGCTTGGGTGATGGCGACCAGCAGCCATTCGCGGAAGCGCTTGACCTTGGGCACCATGCGCCGCTCGGGCGGATAGGTAAGCCAATAGGCATAGCCCCCGGTCGACGTCAGGGCGAACGGCCGGACCAGCCGGCCGCTGGCGACATCGCCACGCCACAAAAATGGCGTCAGCAAGGCGAACCCCTGACCGGCCATCGCCGCATGGCCTTCGTTGGCCTGGCTGTCGAGGCGGATCCCGCCCCGCGGACGGTGGAGATCCAGCGGCACCCCGGCATCGCGAAACCAGCGCGTCCACCACTCGTCCTGCGGCCCGATCAGCGGCAGGTTGGGCAGGTCCGCGGGCTGAAGCTTGCGACCCACGTCGCGCTCGCATTTGGCGACGCATTCTGGACTCGCCATCGGCGTGAAATCCGATTCCATCAGCTTGTGGGCCTCAAGCCCCGGCCAGTCGCCAAGCCCGGCGCGGATGGCGACGTCCGCCTCGCCCGAGCGCAGGTCGACCGCTTCATTGCTGGTGATCATCCGCACCGCGAGGTCGGTATGTTCCATCTGAAACCCGCCCAGGCGCCACGCCAGCCAGGTGTTGGCAAAAGTGTGCGTGGTGGTGATGGTCAACAGCGATTCGTCCTCGACCTTGTGGCTGGCAAATGCCGCCTCGATCGAGTCGAACGCCTGGCTCAGAGTCGGCAGCAACCGCTGCCCGAGCGGAGTCAGCCGCGCCCGGCCGCGTTCGCGGACAAACAGCGCCGCCCCCATGCGCTCCTCGAGCGCTTTCACCTGATAGGACACGGCCGCCTGGGTGAGGCCGAGTTCGGCCGCCGCGGCGGTAAAGTTCTCGGTCCGAGCGGCGGCCTCGAAGGCCCGGACCGCGGACAATGGCGGCAGTCTTCTCATCGGACATCCTATAAGCCCAGCTTATCGCCCCCGTCTAGCGTTTGATTGGCGAAATGAACCGGCGAAATCTATTGAACCTGCAACCGCCGGCGGACAGACTTTCCCCTCCCCAGCCCTTCGCCGGCGGCCCACAATTGGAAAGGACATCGGTGAAAATGGCTTATGGTTTCAACCCCCGGCTGTTCGTCGAGAATGGCCCCGCGATCCGGGCCGATGAGGCGCTTGCCCGAAGCTCGAGTGTCCCCTTCCGGGCGTGGAAGAGCTTCGATCGTGACCGCCGCCTGGCATTGGTCGAGCGCGCCCTCCAAGTGCCCGCCAACGACGATTGCGACGGCCTGCCGATCGCCCTCTGACCTATCTCACAAGCTCCAGCGAGGCAAAGGAACTCACCATGAGAGACGAGATTTTCGACCGCACTTATCAATCCGGCCGCGCCGAGCTCAATGCCGGCCTCGACCGCGCGTTCAACCGCCTCGGCGGCACCATCGGCAAAAGTCTAGCGGCGTTGCACCGCATCGAGTGGAGCGCGCCTTGGAACGCCAGTTCCAGGAGCACCCATTCGAACTGATTTTTCATGTTTCCCAGCTGGTGGGGAGCGCGGCCCTGCACGCACCGCGCTCCTCGCCTTCCGACACTTGCCACCCGGCCTCCAGCCCCTAAAGTAAGCTCGGCTCGGGGGAGGCTTATTCGGTGCACAAGATAATCTTCGCCGCATTATTGGCGCTGACGCTGACAACCAGTGGTTGCTCGTCGCAGGATACCGGCCGCAGCTCGGCCGATCTCAAGACCTTCGACGTGCAGGAAGAGCCGGCGATGCAGGTCGCTCCTCCAGCGCCGATGTCCCCGCCACCGACTGACGCCTCCAGCGCCAGAAACGAGCAGGCCGGCGGGCCCAGCATCAACGTCTCCGCGGCGCCGGGCGTCGCCTTCAATTACCGCTATGCCTATCGCCTGCCGAACGCGCGCATCCAGGTCGCCCAGGAAGCCCATGCAGCGATGTGCGAGAAGCTCGGCATTACCCGCTGCCGAATTACTGGCATGCGCTACAGTTTGGTCAATGAGCGCGACGTTTCGGCATCCCTCGAAGTAAAGCTCGACCCGGCCATCGCCCGGTCGTTCGGCAAGGATGCGACCAAGGTCGTGACGAATGCCGAGGGCATGCTGGTCGACCAGCAGATCAGCGGCATAGATGCCGGTGCCTCGATCGAGCGCGCCAATCGCGGCCGCGCCGAATTGCAGGATGAGTTGGACCGAGTGAACCGCGAGCTGGCTCGCCCCGGCCAGTCGAACGTCGTCCGCGATCGACTGCTGTCCGAAGCGACTTCGCTGCGGTCGCAGATCGCGGCGCTCGGCGAACAGAAGAAAGCCGACGAAGAGTCGCTCGCGACCACGCCGATGGCCTTTTACTATGGCTCCGGCAAGGCGATCCCCGGCTTCGATGAGGCGACTCCGCTCAAGGACGCTTTCACTCGGGCGGGACATAATTTCCTCAGCACGCTGGGCTTCCTGATCGTCGCAATTGCCTTCTTGATCCCATGGCTGCTGGTCGCCGGCCTCATTTATTGGGTCTATCGCCGGGCGCGGGTCCGCTGGCCGATCGTCGAGTCGGGCTATCGGCGACCGGAGGAACAGCCCGCCGATCCGGCACCTCGCCGCCGGGCTCGCCGCGATTCAGCTTAATTGCGGCGGGGCGGCGGCTCGCCTATAGCCCGCGCTCCTCGCCAATCGCCGGAGTGAAGCGCAGTAAAATGGTCCGTCGCCGCCAAATCTACGAAGGCAAGGCCAAGATCCTCTATGAGGGTCCGGAGCCAGGTACGCTGATTCAATATTTCAAGGACGACGCGACCGCATTCAACGCCCAGAAGCGCGGCACGATCGCCGGCAAGGGCGTGCTTAACAACCGTATTTCGGAGCATATTTTTACCGCCTTGAAGGCGATCGGCGTGCCGAACCACTTCATCCGCCGCCTCAACATGCGCGAGCAATTGATCCGTCAGGTCGAGATCGTGCCGATCGAAGTCGTGGTGCGCAATGTCGCCGCCGGCTCGCTGTCGAAGCGGCTGGGGATTGAAGAAGGCACCCAGCTGCCGCGCACCATCATCGAATATTATTACAAGGACGATGCGCTCGGCGACCCGTTGATTGCCGACGAGCATATCGCTTGCTTCGGCTGGGCCAGCCAGGAAGAGATGAACGACATCGCCGACATGGCGATCCGCGTGAACGACTTCATGTGCGGCATGTTCTCGGGCATCGGAATCCGGCTGGTGGATTTCAAGCTGGAGTTCGGCCGGGTGTGGGAAAACGACTATCCGCGGATCATCCTCGCCGACGAGATCAGCCCCGACGGTTGCCGCCTGTGGGACGCCAAGTCGAACGAGAAGCTCGATAAGGACCGCTTCCGGTTGGACCTCGGCGGCGAAGCCGAAGCCTATCAGGAGATCGCCCGCCGCCTCGGCCTGCTCCAGGAGGAAGACGCAAGCAGCGTCCTCGACCTCGACACCCACCGCAAGAAGCGCGGGAAGTAG
>JBDSBX010000049.1:0-2539 GCA_039921365.1 Sphingomicrobium sp.
GAATTCGCCCCCTCGCTGGGCAAGGTGCCGATCCTGTGGGACGGGACATGCGTCGTTTGGGACAGTCTGGCGATCATCGAGTTCCTCGCCGATCGCGTCGGGCGCGACCGTTTCTGGCCAGCCGACGACGCGGCCCGCGGCATGGCCCGGTCGATGGCGGCGGAAATGCACTCGAGCTTCGCCAATCTGCGCCGCGAGCTGCCGATGAATGTCCGCAAGAGTTTCCCGCCGCGCGAGCTCAGCGACGGCGTTAAGGACGACGTCAACCGGATCCTGCAGCTGTGGGCGCAGGCCCGCGCCCGCTTTGGCGGCACCGGCAATTTTCTGTTCGGCGAATATTGCGCGGCCGATATCATGTACGCACCAGTGGTGGCGCGCTTGATCACCTATGGCGTGTCTGTGCCGCCTTTCGCCGGGCTCTACATGAAGGCGGTGTTGTCTCACCCCAACGTCCAGGACTGGATCGATCAGGCGCAGGACGAGCCCTGGGTCATCGAGCAATATGAGGCCGCCGCTTAATAAGGCGAGCCGTCCTTGTGGACGTAGCGGTCATCGGCGGTGAACAGCATGTCGATGTCGGAATAGCCGCCGCCGCTGTTCTCTCCGCCGCCAAAGACGATGAAGCGGCATGGCCGCTCGCTTTCGTTGATCAGATGGTGGCCGTTGACGATGCGCTTGGGCCAGGCGGCGAGGTCGCCGGCGCGCATGACCGTGCGGCCCTCGTCTTCGACCAGCACGGCTTCACCCTCGATCATCACCAAGAACTCGTCCTCGCCGTCGTGCCAGTGGCGCTGGCTCGACCAAGCGCCCGGTTCGAGCGTGACTTCGCTGACGCCAAAATCGGACAGTCCGGTCGCCGGCGCGAGGCGGCGATAGTGCCGACCCGCGACCGCCTGGTCGAACGGCGAGGGATAGCCCGTCCGGTTGGTTTCCTCGATGAGGCTAAGGTCGATCTTGGGCATCGGCTTATCCTTTGCTAGGCGGCGAGAATGTCGATCGACCCCATCGCGCTTGCGTCCGCGCTGATCAACTGCCCAAGCGTCACTCCGGCGCGCGGTGAAGTGTTCGACGTCCTCGAGGCGGCGGTGCGGCCGCTCGGCTTCGCGGTCGACCGCTTCGTCTCGGGCGATCCGCCCGACGGGCCGGTTGAGAATCTCGTCGCGATTCGCGGGCACGGCGCGCCGCACTTCGGTTTCGCCGGCCACCTCGACGTCGTCCCGCCGGGCGAGGGCTGGAGCAGCGATCCATTCGCCGCGCAGATCGAGAACGGGGTGCTGACCGGCCGCGGCGCCAACGACATGAAGAGCGCCATCGCCGCCTTCGCCGCGGCGGCGTCGCGCTTCGATCAGCAGCGCGGCACCTGCTCGTTGCTGATCACCGGCGACGAGGAAGGTCCGTCGACGTTCGGCACTCCGGCGATCATCGACTGGCTGAACAAGCGCGAGATTTGCCCCGACATGATCCTGATCGGCGAGCCAACCTCGGACGCGGTGCTTGGCGACACCGTCAAGATCGGCCGGCGCGGATCGGTCAACATGTGGATCGAAGTGCCCGGCACCCAGGGCCATGTCGCCTACCCGCACCGCGCCAACAATCCGATCCCGCCGCTCAGCCGGCTGGTAGCCGCTTTGGCTGCGGCCCACCTAGACGACGGCAACGACGCGTTTCCACCGTCAAACCTCGAATTCACCGATATTTCCGCGCCTGCCGGAGCAACCAATCTTATTCCCGGGTCGGCGGGCGCGCGGCTCAACATCCGCTTTAACAACATCCATCGCGGCATTGACCTCGTGCGGATGGTCGAAGAGACGGCGGCGCGCGAGGCGCCCGGATCGAAAGTCGAAGCGAAAATTTCGGGCGAAGCCTTTTTGACTCCGCCCGGCGAACTCTACGACCTCGTCGTCGAGGCCATCCGCGACGAAACCGGTCTCGCGCCCCATTTGTCGACCGGCGGCGGCACGTCGGACGGCCGCTATTTGATTCAGCTCTGCCCGGTCGTCGATTTCGGTCTGCCCAATGCTACGATGCACAAGCTCGACGAGAGCGCCGTGGTCGCGGATATTCACGCGCTGTCGCGGATCTACGAACGGATCGTCAAAAAGGTCTTGGGCTAGGCAACCGAGCGCGAGTTGCGCTCAGGATTGGTGGTCCAGTTGAGGAACTCGTCCTCGAACATCGGGTGGGCGAAGATGTAGCCCTGGACAATATCGCAGCCCATCGCCCGCAGGATGTCGGCCTGGGCGACCGTCTCGACCGCCTCGGCGACGATCTCGCAGCCGACGCCGCGGATCAGGTGGATCACCGCCTGCACGACGACCCGGGCCCGCTCGCAATGCTCGATGTCGGCGATCAGCGACGGGTCGAGCTTGACCCGGTCGAGCGGCATGGTCCGCAGGCGGGCAATGTTCGAATATCCGGTCCCGAAATCGTCGATGGCAATGGTTACGCCGTCCGCCCGCAGATTGGCGATTTCGGCCAGCACCGTCTCCGACACTTCCATCGCCGCGCTTTCGGTGAACTCGAGCTCGACCAGCGACAA
>JBDSBX010000050.1:0-5284 GCA_039921365.1 Sphingomicrobium sp.
GGCCGACTGGGACGAGGCGATGGAAGAAGCCACCGCGCTCGCCAGCGCCGGCGGCAAGATGGCGATCGACGAGTTGATGGACATGCCGATGCTCGCCTCGGTGCTCGAGGCCGGGCTGGCGGCGTTCGAGCTGAGCTGCGTCGGGGTCGGCGACGTCAGCTAGGCCTGCGAAAGGGATAAAGGCCAAGCGCCTGCCACGGGCCGCCGAGGTATCGGTGGAGCCCGAGCCCGGCGATCCGCAACGATTGTGGCGCGAAGTCCCGTTCGAGCGATGCAATGAGCTCGCGAGCGACCTTCGGCGGCACCTTGTTCTGGATGGTGACGTGCGGCCGCCAGCCGCTGGAATCCTGAGCGCCGAGCAAGCCACGAAGATCCTCGGCAAGCGCTGAGCGGACCGCGTCGAGATCATCGGAAACGACGCGAAGGGCGACGCCGCCGCCGAGGTTCATGATGCCGGCGACGCGGGCCTTCGGCGCAGGACCGGCGGCGAGATCGGCGAGGCGGCCGCGCAATTCGGGCTCGGCGGACGGCGCGACCGCGTAAAACATGGTGAGATGCGCAACGAGCTGGTTACGTTCCGGCGGATAGTGCGCCCGACGCAAGCCATCGAGCCAGGCGAGGTCCGCCGCGCCCAGCTCGGCGGTGACGATCAGCGCGCCGGCCACTGGTCTTTCGGCACCGGATGTAAGGCGCGAAACTGGGGCTGGTCGATGGCCGCGATGACGTCCTCGCCGTCGACCCGAAGCTCGCTCCACGAGACTCGCCGCAGGGCCTCGCCGGCCCCGGCGATGCCGCCTTCGGATACCATGACATAGGCGATCCGGCCGCTGTTGCAGCCGGCCATCGCATCGACGCAACTGCCGAGCTCACCTGTTCCCGAGCGCACCTTGCCACGGCTGAGCAAGGAGACGGGGAACAGGGCTTCGCCGGGCGTCTCCTGACTGGCTTCGGCAGCGGCCAGCGACCCGTCCTCGACCGCCGCCTGGCGGCCGAGCCAGCGCCAGATGCCGAACAGGTTGAGAAAGGTCAGCGCGGCGTTGGTCCAGACCAGCGCCGGCTGGCCGGTCACCAGCCCAAGGCCGAACCAGGCGATCGAGCCGATTGTAAAGACGATGAAGCCGTATCCCGTGATGCGAGTGCCGAGATTCGAGGCGGTGATCGAGGCGGCGGCGATGGTCGCGATCGTCGCGATCCACGAGAGGGTGGTTTCCATGGTCCCCGCAACCCGCAGTCGCGGCCGAAAGTTCAAATTTCCAGCTGGCTGCCGAGCTCGATGACGCGGTTGGTCGGCAGCTTGAAGAATTCCATCGCGCTTTCCGCGTTGCGAAGCATCCAGGCGAACAGTTTCTCGCGCCAGATCGCCATGCCCGGGCGCGCCGAGGCGATCAGCGTCTGGCGAGCGAGGAAGAAGCTGGTGTCCATCATCTTGCACACCGGGCCGCAGGCCTTGAGGTCCGAGAGCGCCGCGGGCACGTCGATTTCCTCCATGAAGCCATAGCGAAGCTTCAAGCGGAAGAAGCCCTGGCCATATTCGCGCGATTCAACGCGCTTTTCCTCAGTTACGTAGGGCACGTCCTCGATCCGGACGGTCAGCAGGATGATGCGCTGGTGAAGCACCTTGTTGTGCTTGAGGTTGTGGAGCAGCGCGTGCGGCACGCCGCTGCCCGAGCTGGTCATGAACACCGCGGTGCCGGGGACGCGGGCCGCGCTCGACGCCGCCGACTTGATGAAAATTTCCATCGGCAGGCTCGCTTCCTGCATCCGGTCGATCATCAGCTTGCGGCCCTTGGCCCAGGTCGTCAGGAAGGTGAAGGCGATGGCGCCGATCAGCAGCGGGAACCAGCCGCCGTCGGGAACCTTGAGCAAATTGGCCGACAGATAGGCAAGATCGACGGTGGCGAAGAGCATGAGCAGCCCGACGACGAGATAGCGATTCCACTTCCACATCATGACCAGGACGACCGCGATCAGCACGGTGTCGATCATCATCGCGCCGGTCACCGCGATGCCATAAGCCGCGGCAAGATTGGACGAGCTGCGGAAGGTCAGCACCAAGATGATGACCATGATCATCAGCGCCCAGTTGATGACCGGAATGTAAATCTGGCCCGCCGCGCTTTCGCTGGTATGGGTAATGCGCAAACGCGGCATGAAGCCCAGCTGGATCGCCTGCTGAGTGACCGAAAAGGCGCCCGAGATGACCGCCTGGCTGGCGATGATCGTCGCCGCCGTCGCCAGTAGCACCAGCGGCAGTCGCAGCGATTCCGGGGCCAGGAAAAAGAACGGGTTCTTGACGGTTTCGATCGCGTCCGCGGCGGACATCGACAGCAGCATCGCCGCCTGCCCCATGTAATTGAGCAGCAAAGCGGGAAGCACGAAGTAAATCCACCCGACCTTGATTGGCCGGCGGCCGAAATGGCCCATGTCGGCGTAGAGCGCCTCGGCGCCCGTTACCGCCAGCACCACCGAGCCCATGGCGATAAACGCACGAACCGGTTCCTGACTGAAGAAGGTCAAGGCGCTCAGCGGATTGATCGTCGCCAGGACGACCGACGGATAATCGACGATATGCGTCACCCCGAGCACCGCGATCGTCAGAAAATACAGGATCATCACCGGCCCGAACATCAGCCCGACCCGGGCGGTACCGCGCGACTGGATCGCGAACAGCCCGACCAGAATGCCGATCGAGACGGGGATAACGTACGGCTCGAAACTCGCCTGGACGGTGGTCAGTCCCTCGACCGCCGACAGCACCGAAATCGCCGGCGTGATCATTGAATCGCCGTAGAACAAAGCGCAGGCGAACACGCCGAGCAAGATGATGCCGCCCGTCCATCGCTTCTTGCCGTCGCTGGTCGAGCGGTTGATCAGGGCCAGCAGGGCAAGGCTGCCGCCTTCCCCCTTATTGTCGGCGCGCATGATGATCGAGACATATTTCAGGGTGACGATGATCATCATCGACCAGAAAATCAGGCTGAGAACGCCGTAGACATGAAGATGGTCGGGAGCGAGCAGGTGGTGGCCGGAGAATGTCTCGCGGAAGGCGTAGATTGGCGACGTGCCGATGTCGCCGAAAACGATGCCGATCGCCCCCGCCGCAAGCTTCGCAAGCGAGCCTTTGGCGTGGCCGTGCGATGGGTCGTGCGGCGCGTCGGCCTCGACGCCTCCAGTCGCGGTAATGTTCATTCCGAGAAGTTCAGCCTCGCCTTTCGACACAAGAAGGGCGCTTCGCGAATGCGCACTGGCACCGTCCCGGAATCTGGGTTCCGGCGGCGGTGGGCCGCACTAGCACCGGCAATTGGGGGCTGCAATCTTGCCGACCGGCAGTCTATAGCCCGGCCCGACCCCCCTGACGAAATGGACGAGCGATGCGGATTGGCGTGCCCAAGGAGATCAAGAACCACGAATATCGCGTCGGGCTGACCCCGGCATCGGTGGCCGAGCTCGTCGCCGCCGGGCACGAACTGCTGGTCGAGACCCACGCCGGCACCGGCATCGACTGCGCCGACGCCGCGTACAAGAGGGCGGGCGCAACCATCCTTCCCGACGCCCCGGCGGTGTTCAAGGCGTCGGACATGATCGTCAAGGTCAAGGAGCCGCAGCCGCAGGAGATTGCGCTGCTCGAGGAGCGGCACATCCTGTTCACCTACCTCCACCTTGCCGCCGACAAGGAGCAGGCGCTGGGGCTGATGCAATCGGGCGCGACCTGCATCGCCTATGAGACGGTCACCAGCGCGTCGGGCGCGCTGCCGCTGTTGAAGCCGATGAGCGAGGTCGCCGGCCGAATGTCGGTCCAGGTTGGTGCGCATTACCTCGAAAAGGAGCAAGGCGGGCGCGGCGTATTGCTGGGCGGCGTGCCCGGCGTGGCTCCGGCCACGGTCGCGATACTTGGCGGAGGCGTAGCCGGCGTCAACGCGGCGCAAATGGCGGTCGGAATGCGCGCCGACGTGACGATCTACGACATCAACAACGACCGCCTGGCCGAGCTCGACATGTTCTTCTCCAGCCAGATCAAGACCGCCTTCGCGTCGCGCAGCGCGATCGCCAATGCCGTCGAAAAGGCGGAGCTGGTGATCGGCGCGGTGCTGGTCCCGGGCGCCGCCGCGCCCAAGCTGGTGACGCGCGATATGCTCAAGACGATGAAGCGCGGCTCGGTGCTGGTCGACATCGCCATCGACCAGGGCGGCTGCTTCGAGACCAGCCACGCGACGACCCACGACGACCCCGTCTATGTGGTCGACGGGGTCATCCATTATTGCGTCGCCAACATGCCCGGCGCGGTATCGCGGACCAGCGCCTTCGCGCTCAACAACGCGACCCTGCCGTTCGCACTCAAGATTGCCAACCTGGGCGCGGCCAAGGCGATGAGGGCCAATCCGCACCTCGCCAACGGGCTCAACGTGTCGGGCGGCAAAATCCGGCACAACGCGGTGGCCGAGGCGCTCGACCTGGCGTTCGAGGCCGCCTAGCGGCGCGGACCGAAAGCCGCGATTGCGTCCTCGGCCAGCGGCCGCCAGCTGGCGTCGGCGGGCGCTTGGGCGAGCGTTTGCCGCCATAGTGCAACGGCGCGGGCGCGGTCGCCCGAGCGGGCCAGTGCCAGGCCGAGGAAAAATGGCGCCGCCGGGTGCCCGGGCGCGACTTGCGCCGCCTGCTGGTAAGCAAAGTCGGCAGCCGGGGTCAGAACCCCCGCATGGTCGACGAGCGCGTTGCCGAGCCCGATCCACAGCTGCGGCTCGCCGGGATGTTCGCGCACCGCCGAGCGTAGCACGCCCGCAGCGTCGGCTGTATTACCGCGGCGCGCCATCGCCTCCGACAGCAAAAGCCAATGCTCCGAGCTGGTAAAGTCGCCGAAGAAGGCATGGCGCGCCGCGGTCAGCGGAATCGCTTGCCGCGAGGTCGCTGTTCTTCGCGGAGAACCTGCCAGCCCGGGCTGGCCCTGGAGCGCATAGCCTGACGCTCCGGCCAGCATTGCCGCCGCCGCCAGCTTGAGCATCGGCCCGCGCACGCCGAGCAGCCAGAAGACCGCCAGGCCGAACGCCATCAGCGCGGCGAGGATCAGCCAGGCGCTCATCCGCGCCTCGCCCCGATCCGCTTGCGGACCAGCAACAGCCCGAGCAGCAGCAGAACGATCGGTGCGCCCCACAATGGCCAGCCAACGCCTCGCGTCGGCGGGCGATAGCTGATCCAATGACCGTAGCGGTCAATCAGCCAAGCGCGGATCGTGGCAGGACTGTCACCGGCGGCGATTCGAGTGCGCACCAAGTGGCGCATGTCGCCGGCC
>JBDSBX010000051.1:0-3812 GCA_039921365.1 Sphingomicrobium sp.
ACCAACCGCGACAGCGACAACAGCATCCGCGGCCGCGCGATCGAAGCCTATGACGACGCCCGCGACGGCGTCGCCGGGGCCGGCCGCCGCGCCACCGAGGGAATCGACGAAGCGCCGCTGATCGCCAGTGCTGCGGGCCTCGCCGCTGGAGCCTTGCTGGCCGCGCTCCTGCCCCGCACCGCAACCGAAACTCGCCTCTTGCGTCCGACGACGGATCGGCTGGCCGACACCGCCAAGGCCGCCGCGGCGGCGGCCAAGGACGCGGGTACGTCGCGGCTCGCCGAGCTCGGCCTCACCCGCGAAACGGGCGCCGAGACCCTGCGTTCGATCTTCGACGGCGCCGGCGACGCCGCGCGCAAGTCGGCCGACGCCGCCCTCAGCGCCGCCAAGGACAAGGAATGAGCAAGCTCCATTTGGTCTTTGGCGGCCGCGTCAAGGACCCGCGCGGGCTCGACTTTGTCGATCTCGACAGCGTCGACCTGGTCGGCCTGTTCGAGAATTACGCCGAGGCCGAGGACGCCTGGCGCGGCAAGGCCCAGCGCACGGTCGACGACGCCGAGATGAAATATGTCGTCGTCCATTTGCACCGGCTGCTCGAGCCCGACGCCGAACAGAGTAGCGAATCCGTGGTCGAACCCAGCCCAGCGGCGTCCAACGCCTAGGCGGTTCGGTACCGCCACATCAGCAAGGGGCGCTGCAGCAGCAGGCCGGCGAGAAACCCGCCGACATGGGCAGGCGTCGCCAGCAACAGCCCCTGCCCGCCGGCCAGCAAGCCCATCATCATTTGCAACACGACCCACGCGGCGAGCAGCCAGGCCGCGTTGAGCATTCGGTTGAGCCACGGCGAGCGGGCAATTTGCTTGGCCTGGCCGAAGCTTAGCGCAAAGGCACCGATGATTGCGCTGATCGCCCCGCTGGCGCCGACCATCGGCACCATCGACGTCGGCCCGGCCAGATATTGCGCCGCGGCGGCAGTAAAAGCACCGACCCCGTAGAGCAGCACCAAGGCGCCGCGCCCGAGCACGCGCTCGACCGCGGTTCCGCACCACAACAGCATCAGCAGGTTGAAAGCGAGGTGGAGAAAGCCGCCGTGGACCAGCGTCGCGCTCAGCGGAGTCAGCACCGCGGGCACGGCCGGCGACAAAGCGAACAGGCCGCCGAATCGCGCCGGAACGAAGCCCATCGTCACCGCCGCCGTGTCGCTGGCGCCGATCACCGCAACCACCAGCCAGGCGAACGCCGTCAGGACGGCGATGGCGACCGTTGCGGTGCGCGGGATCGACACAGGCCGAACGCCGCCGATCAAATGAATTCGATCGCCTTGATCTTGTAATAACGCTCGCCCGACGGGGTCGACACCTCGACCTCTTCGCCGACCGTCCGGCCGATCAGCGCCCGCCCGAGCGGCGAATTATAGCTGATTCGGCCGACCTTGGCATCGGCTTCGGTCTGGCCGACCAATTGGTAGCGGATCTTTTTCTTTTCCTCGTCGGTCAGGGTGACCGTCGCGCCGAATACCACCTTGTCGCCCGACAAGGTCGTCGGGTCGATGATCATGGCCCGGCTCAGCCGGTCCTCGAGGTCGGCGATGGTCGCCTCGACCTGGCCCTGGCGCTCCTTGGCAGCGTGATATTCGGCGTTCTCGGAGAGGTCGCCGTGCGCCCTCGCCACTTCGATCGCCTCGATGATCGCCGGCCGTTCGAACATCTTGAGCTGTCGGACCTCGTCGTCGATCTTGCGATGGCCCTCGGCCAGCATGGGCACTTTGTCGGCGCTTGCCATTGAAAAATGTCTTTCTCTTTTCTGAAAATCCTGCTCCTGCGCGGCCACATCGGCCCGCGCTCAACGAGCGAATTGTCAGCTGAATATCAGTTTATGGAAGCGGAATAATAGGACTGAAGCGAGGCAACTTCAAGCGCATGGCCGCGCATCGCCTCGATTGACCGGGCAGCGGCGAGGCTCGCGGCCGCGGTTGTGAAATAGGGCACCTTCCTGGCCAGCGCCGTCGCGCGGATCGAGTGGCTGTCCTTCATCGACTGCCAGCCCTCGGTGGTGTTGAACACCAGGTCGACTTTGCCGTCGAGCAGCCGGTCGACGATATGCGGCCGCCCCTGGGCAACCTTGTTGACCTTTTCAACGGGCAGTCCGCGCTGCGCCAGATGATCGGCAGTGCCGCCAGTGGCGATGATCGCGAAGCCGAGTTCGATCATTTTTTCGACTGCCGGCACGATATGGTCCTTGTCCGCATCCTTGACCGAGACGAAGGCCGTCCCGCCATCGGGCAGGTTGATCCCTGCACCAAGCAAGGCCTTGGCGAACGCAATATCGAAATCACGGTCGATTCCCATGACTTCCCCGGTGCTCTTCATTTCCGGGCCGAGCACGGGGTCGGTCCCCGGGAAGCGCGCGAACGGGAACACCGACTGCTTGATGGCGATGTGGGAGATGTCGCGGTCGATCGGCTCGAACGCCGTCAGTTTCTCGCCGGCCATGACCCTCGCCGCGATCTTGGCGATTTGCCGCCCAATCGCCTTGGCGACGAACGGCACGGTGCGGCTGGCGCGCGGGTTGACCTCGATCAAATAGACAATGTCCTCCTTGACCGCGAACTGGATGTTCATCAGTCCCTTGACCTCAAGCGCGCCCGCCAGCGCCCGCGTCTGGCGCTCGATCTCGGCGATGATCTTGGGCGACAGGCTGAACGGCGGGATGGCGCAGGCGCTGTCGCCCGAATGGACCCCGGCCTCCTCGATATGCTGGAGGACGCCGGCGACAGCGACATCGGTGCCGTCGCAGATGGCGTCGACATCGACCTCGATCGCGTCGCGCAAATAGCGGTCGATCAGCACCGGCGAAGTCCCCGACACCGCGACCGCCGTGGCGATGTAATGATCGAGCTGCTCGGGCCCGTCGATCACTTCCATGGCGCGGCCGCCGAGCACGTAGGACGGCCGCAGCAGCACCGGATAGCCGATCCGGGTCGCGACCTGCACCGCCTCGTCGCGGCTTCGCGCAATGCCGTTTTCCGGTTGGGCTAGACCGAGCTGCTTGACCAGTTTGGCGAAGCGCTCACGGTCCTCGGCCAAGTCGATCGACTCCGGGCTGGTGCCGAGGATGGTGACGCCCGCCGCCTGCAGCTCGGCGGCGAGCTTGAGCGGCGTCTGCCCGCCGAGCTGGACGATGACGCCAATGAGCTCGCCCTTCTCGCCTTCGCGGTGGACGATCTCGAGCACGTCCTCGGCGGTCAGCGGCTCGAAATAGAGCCGGTCGGAGGTGTCGGGGTCGGTGCTGACCGTCTCCGGGTTGCAATTGACCATTATGGTCTCGAGCCCAGCCCCGTCCTTGCCGAGGGCGAAGGCGGCGTGGCAGCAGCAATAATCGAACTCGATCCCCTGGCCGATGCGGTTCGGCCCGCCGCCCAGGATCACAACCTTTTTGCGGTCGCTGACCTCGGCCTCGTCTTCCGCATCCTCGAACAGCGGCGCTTCGTAGGTCGAGTAGAGATAGGGCGTCGCCGCGTCGAACTCGGCGGCGCAGCTGTCGATCCGCTTGAACACCGGCCGCACGCCAAGCTTCAGCCGGTGCGCGCGCACTTCGACCTCGGTCACCCCGCCGGTCATCGCCTTCAACGCATCGTGGACGACGCCCGACCCACGCGCGCTCTTCTCGCTCATCGCGCGGGGGGCATGCGCTGAGCGCAGCGCCAATTGGCCGAGGCGGCCGTCGGAGAAGCCCATCGCCTTCAGCGCCCGCATCCCCGCCGCGTCCTGCGGCAGGCCCTTCTCGCGCACCTGCTCCTCGGCGCGGACGAT
>JBDSBX010000052.1:0-5425 GCA_039921365.1 Sphingomicrobium sp.
GTCGAATGCGCCAGTCATCACGTCGTTCATGGTTTTCTCCCGCCTACCCCAGCCTACCAGCCGCATTGCTTGCCGCGGTTCTGCTGCTCGAGCCAGGCCTGGAGCGGCGCGAAATATTCGAGCATGGGCTTGCCCGAGATTTCGCGCCCGCCGGTGAACACTTGCAAGGCGTCCGGCCACGGGTGGGAGGCGCCCATCGCCAGCATCGCGTTGAGGCGCTGCCCGACCTGCTTGTTGCCCTAGAAGCTGCAGCGGTGGAGCGGCCCCTTCCAGCCGGCCATGTCGCACGCCGACTTGTAGAATTGGAACTGCAGGAGGCGGGCGAGAAAATAGCGGGCATAGGGCGTGTTGCTTGGGATGTGGTACTTGGCGCCCGGGTCGAAATCCGCTTCCGTCCGGGGAATTGGCGGCGTGATGCCCTGATATTGCCGCTTCAGATCGACCCACGCCTGGTTGTAGCCGGCCGGCGGTGTCGAGCCGTCGAACACCCCCCACCGCCATTTATCGACCATCAGGCCGAACGGCAGGAAGGCAACCTTGTCCATCCCCTGGCGCAGCAGCAGGCCGATGTCCTTGTCGGCCGATGGTACCCTGTTGCGGTCGAGCAGCCCGATCTGGACCAGATATTCGGGGGTGACGGAGAGCGCGATGAAGTCGCCAATGGCTTCGTGGAAACCGTCGTTGGCGCCGTTCAGATAGAGATAGGGCTGCTGGTTGTAGGCGCGCTGGTAATAGTTGTGGCCGAGCTCGTGATGGATGGTGACGAAGTCGTCGCCATTGACCTTTGTGCACATCTTGATGCGCAAATCGTCCTTATTGTCGAGATCCCACGCCGACGCATGGCAAATGACTTCGCGGCCTTCGGGACGGACGATCTGGCTGCGCGTGTAAAAGCTCGCCGGTAACGGCGCGAGACCCAGCGACGTGTAAAAGCCTTCGCCCATCCTGACCATATCGGTCGGGGTCTTTTTCTTGGCCTTGAGCAATTCAGTGACGTCATAGCCGACATCGCCGGCGCCCTTGGGCGCGACGATGTCGTAGATGTTGCCCCACTCCTGCGCCCACATGTTGCCGAGCAAATCGGCGCGGATCGGGCCGGTCGCGGGCTGGACCGCGGCGCCGTACTTCTGGTTGAGCTTGGTCCGGGTGTAGCAGTGGAGCTGGTTGTAGAGCGGCTTCACCTCGCTCCACAGCCGCTCGTACATTGCTGAGAATTCCTCGGGGCTCATGTCATATTGCGAACGCCACATGGCGCCAGTGTCGGCATAGCCCAATTCCTTGGCGCCCTGGTTGGCGATTTCGACCATTCGGGTGTAATCCGGGCGCATCGGCCGGCCGACATTCTCGTGCCAGCTTTGCCAGATTTCGGTTAGCTCGGCGGGCTTGCGAAGCGTGCCCATCAGCTCTTCCGCGTCATCGCCGGTGATCGACTTGCCGTTGTGGGTGGCGCGGCCCTTGCCATAGTTCGACTGCAGCTTGGTGGTAATGTTGTTGAGCTCCGCCGCCGCCCCCGCCGTGCTCGGCGCCGCCAGGACGAGAGCCCCGCGCAGGATGTTGAGCTTGCGGGCGGTGTCTGGATCCAGACCCGGCACTTGCGACCAGGCGGCCGCTTCCTTGGCATATTGGACGCCCTTTTCGGTGCTGATCGTTCCGAAATAGGCGGCCAGCGCGTCGGTATCGTCGTTGATGTAGGTCGCATTGACCCACTGCGCCCGGGCGGAAATAACGCCCAGATCGAACAGCTCCTTTTCGATGCCGGCAATGAACGCCCGGGCGCCTTCGGGCGTGCGGGTCAGCTCCATCGCCGTCGTCACGGGGGGCGGTGCGGTCGTCCCGTCGGCGATCGGCGCCGCGGCGAGCCGAGGGCTGGTTGCACAGGCCGCGAGCGCGAGCGCGAGCGCGGCAAGCGAAACAGAAGCAGCAAATTTCATGGCCGGAATCCTCGTCGTCGGGTGGGAAGCGTTATTAGCTGGTAAGGAAACGGGCGATTTCGTCTCCGAGTTCCGGTTTGGTGACCGAACTCATATGGGTGCCGGGAACTTCGACGAACCTGGCATCGGGCAGCGCTTCGGCAAGCTCGGCGGCTGAGCCGTTATCTTCGTCCTCGCGGCCGCAGACGACCAGCGTCGACATGGTGAACGCGCTGAGCCATTCGGGCTCGATACTGCCGAAGCTTGCGAGCACCAGGAGCGCCGCCTCGCGGTCGACTTTCATGGTCTTCATGAACTGGATGGCGAGCCAGTGCGGGTCGCCGCGCGCGGCGGTATCGAAAGCGGCGATCGCATCGCCGAAGAATGCTTGGCGCCGCTCCCAATTCTGCAAGCCGCGCAGGCCCATGCCGGCGAGGACCGCGCGACGTGGCTTGAGGCCCTCGCCGACCGCCTGGACCACGGTTCGAGCGCCCAGTGAAAAGCCGACGAGGTCGAAGTCTGTGAGCGCCAGGCGGGCGATAAGTTCATTCAGGTCGCGCACCAGAATTCCCGGGGGATAGGCGTCGGCTTGGTGCGGACCGGCGCTCAATCCGTGGGCGCGCAGGTCGGGCATGATCACTCGAAATCCCGCGGCGGCGATCCGATCCGCATGGACAAAGTTGATCCAGTTCATCTTGGCGTCGGAGAACAGGCCGTGCACCAGGATCGCCGGCCGTCCCTCTCCAGCCTCATGCCAGGCGAGTTCGACCCCATCGGACGCGGTCCAGCGGTGAGTAGCGGCGGACTGGTTCATTCGCGTTTCTCCCGTGGCCCGAGCCAGCTTGCGCGGCTAAGGGGCGCCATGTCCAGCGCTCCGTCGGCCCAGGAAATCTCCCGCGATGCCCGCTGGCTGGCCCAGGCGTTGGACCCCGCCACCGGCGTCGCTCGCCTGGTCGAAATGGCGCCCGAGACTTATCGCGCCGCCAGTTTCCTTGACGACCGGTTGCTGCAGGGACCGGTCAATGCCCGCACCGTGCCGTTTTCCGAGGTCGTGGGTGCGATGCCCGCCGATGCCCGGGGAGACGCGCGCTGGATTTTTCACATTGGTCATGTCGGTTCGACTCTGATCGCGCGCTTGCTGGGGGAATTGACCAACGTTCTATCGATCCGCGAGCCACGGATTTTGCGCGACCTCGCATTGATGCCGGGCGAAAATCGCGCCGCAATCCTGCCGGCGGTCAGCAAGCTGTTCTCGCGGACCTTCGCCGCCGAGGAGATGGCGCTGGTCAAAGCGACCAGCTTCGTCAGCGAAATTGCCGCCGAACTGGTCCCGCCGGGCGAGCGGGCACTGTTCCTGACGGTCGATGCGCGAACCTACATCGCCACCATTCTCGCCGGGCCTAACTCGGTCAAGGAAATGGCGGCGCTGGCCGAATCGCGGTCAAGTCGCATGGTGACGCGGGTCCATGGGCTCCGTCCCGGCAACCACCCGGCCCAGCTCGCGGCCGCCGCCTGGGCGTGCGAAATGAGCTCGCTCGAAGCCGCCGCCGACGCCATGGCGGATCGACTGGTGATGTGGAGCAACTTCGATCGGCTGCTCGGCGACATGGCCAATGAGCTAAGCGCCATCGCCGCATTCTTCGGTTTCGACGCGCCGCCCGAGCGGGTGAGCGCAATCGTCAGCGGG
This sequence comes from Sphingomicrobium sp., assembly GCA_039921365.1. GTDB lineage: Bacteria > Pseudomonadota > Alphaproteobacteria > Sphingomonadales > Sphingomonadaceae > Sphingomicrobium. The sequence goes on from JBDSBX010000052.1 coordinate 3,598, forward strand.
CCATTGATCGGGCGTTATTCCAAGGCTCTCGAATATGATTACAGCGCGTCGCTGCGGGCCCAGCTGATCGACCAGGAAATCCGCGCCCACGGCCGCGCGATCGACGACGCTCTTGCCATGCTCGAGCAGTCAGCGCAGGAATCGCCACTCCTCGCCCGGGCGCTGGCGCGGAGCTGAACCGGAGCGTTCCCATGTATCGTGTCCTTCCCATCCTGACCGGCGACGAAGTCGCGCAGTGCCGCAAGATTGCCGAGACGGTGAAGTTCGTCGACGGCCGCATCACCAATCCGCACAATCTCGCCAAGCAGAATGAGCAGCTGCACGACGCGTCCGCCTATGAGGAGAGCGCGCAGCTACTCCACCAGGCGCTGGTGCGCAGCGAGGAGTTCAGGAACTTCGCCTTTCCGTCATTGCTCGCGCCGCCGATGATGACGCGATACAAGCCGGGAATGCGCTACGGCGCCCACGCCGACGCGGCCTTCCTCCAGCTCGCGGCAGCGACGCTCCGCAGCGATTTGAGCTGCACGATCTTTCTCAATGATCCCAAGGAGTATGACGGCGGCGCGCTGCACATCCGGCTGGGCGACGCCAGCCTCCGCTTCAAGCTCAGTCCCGGCGAAGCCATCCTCTATCCGTCGGACACGTTGCACGAGGTCGAACCCGTGACCAAAGGCGAGAGGCTAGTCGCGATCACCTTCATCCAGAGCCGCATTGCCGACCCGTTCCGGCGCAACCTGCTCTACGACTTGAACGAAGTCGCGGCACTCGAGGGGCTGACCATGGCGCCGGAAAATTTCACCCGGATCCAGCTGGTCCAGAGCCAGCTACTGAGGCACTGGGGCGAGAAGCCCTAAAGCTACGCCGCTTTCTGCAAATGCTTGCGGCCAAGGAGCTCGGCGATCTGGACGGCGTTGAGGGCCGCGCCTTTGCGCAGATTATCGCTGACGATCCATAGCGACAGGCCGCTGTCGACGGTCGGGTCCTCGCGGACACGGGACACGAAGGTCGCATGGTCGCCGACGCATTCAACCGGCGTCACATAGCCGCCGTCCTCATGCTTATCGATCAGCATGACGCCTGGCGCCTCGCGCAGGATGGCTTTGGCCTGGGCGGCGGAAATTTCGTCCTCGAACTCGATGTTGACCGCTTCGGAATGGCCGACGAATACCGGCACGCGGACGCAAGTGGCGCTCACTTTGATCGACGGGTCGAGGATCTTCTTGGTTTCGACGACCAGCTTCCATTCCTCGGTCGTCGAACCGTCGTCCTGGAAGTCGCCGCATTGCGGGATGACGTTGAACGCGATCTGCTTGGGGAATTTGGCGGGCTCGTTGGTGTCGCCGACAAAGATGTTGCGCGATTGCTCAAACAATTCGTCCATGCCGGCTTTGCCCGCGCCGGACACCGACTGGTAAGTCGCGACCACCACCCGCTTGATCCTCGCTGCATCGTGGAGCGGCTTTAGCGCCACCACCAGTTGCGCGGTCGAGCAATTGGGGTTGGCGATGATGTTCTTCTTCGCAAAACCGGCGATCGCCTGCGGGTTCACTTCGGGGACGATCAGCGGAACGTCGGGGTCCATCCGGAACAACGAGCTATTGTCGATCACTGTGCAGCCGGCGGCGGCGGCGCGTGGCACGTGCAGCTTGCTGATCTCCGAGCCGGCGGCAAACAGGGCCATGTCCCAGTCGGCAAAATCGAAATGGTCGAGGTTCTTGACCTTGAGAGTCTCCCGGATTCGCCAAAGTCGACCTCGTCCCCGGTCGAGCGGGCGGACGCTACCGCGGCGACCTCGGCCAGCGGGAATTGCCGCTCGGCGAGGATGTTG
>JBDSBX010000053.1:0-10862 GCA_039921365.1 Sphingomicrobium sp.
AAGATTTCGAAAACCAGATCGACGCGATTCTGGTCGAGCTGGACGATCTTGGGCTCGACGCGGGCGGCGAAACGCCCTTCGCGCCGATAAAGCTCGACGATTCTCTCGACGTCGGTGCGGACTTTAGAACGGGTAAAGATTTGGCGCGGGGCGAGCTTGATCTCGGGAAGGATCTTATCTGACTTGAGGCGCTTGTTGCCCTCCAGAACGATGCGGTTGATGACCGGATTCTCGCGCACCGTGATGACGAGATTGCCGGTTTCGGCGCCGGTGATGACGACATCAGTGAACAACTCGGTCGCGTAGAGGTCTTTGAGCGCCGTATCGAGCGTCGCCGGCGTATAAGTCTGGCCGGGCGAGAGATTGGCGTAGGCGCGCACCGTTTCAGGCTCGAGGCGTTCACTGCCGCGGACCGCAATCGACCGGATCTGGCCGGACAGCGCGACCGGCGCAGGAGCGCTTGCTGCTGGCGGCGTGGCCGGCGGAGCCGCCGGCGCGTTCTGGGCGAACAGCGGCCCCGACCAAGCGCCTAGAATGGTGCCGACGAGAAGCGTTGCACCTGCGCGCTTGCCGATAATCTTAGGTCCTGAAATCACACGTTCCCCGCTTTTAAGTGAATTGTCGCGTTCGGCTAGCGAACCCGGAGATGCTTGTCCCGCCCTGCCTCATGCGCTTTAGCCAATCAAGCCAAGCCGGTCCCAGAGACCGAATGAGCCGAGATCGTTGAACGTCGTAAAGAGCAGCAAGGCGAGGATGAGCGCCAGTCCGCCCCGGAACGCCCAGTCCTGCACCTGCAGGCTGACCGGTCGCCGCCGAACCGCTTCGACTGCGTAGAAGAACAAGTGTCCACCATCAAGCACCGGGACTGGCAAGAGGTTGATGAATCCCAGATTAATTGAGATCACCGCGAGCAGCTGGATGAACTCAAACGGGCCGAGACTTGCCTGTTGTCCGGCGATCTGAGCGATCTTGAGCGGCCCCCCTAGATCCCTGACGGAGCGGCGACCGGAAATAATCTGCCACAGCCCATCGATGGTCGAGCGCGTCAGCGAGACCGTGTAAGCCACTGCATCCGGGATCAACGCCCCGGCAGACGGCCTGGCGAACTCTCGATCGCCGCCGAAAATCCCGAGCCGCCCAATCCGGAACCGCTGGCCAAATCGGTCTTTTTGCTCGTCCACGGCAATGCGCGCCGGCACGACAAATCGTTTATCCCCGCGCTCGACTTGCACCGCGACCTGCTCTCCCGGTCGCAGCATGACCACCGTAAAAATTTGTTCAAATGTCGATGTGTCGCGGCCGGCGATGTTCAGGATTCGATCGCCCGCCCGGATTCCGGCGGCTTGCGCCGCACCGCCAGGTAGCGTCGATGCGACGACATTGGGGGTTTGCGGCATTCCCAGCGTCGCGAAGAAGGCAGCAAAGATCAGAATCGCCAGCAGGAAGTTAGCCATCGGTCCCGCCAGCACGATCAGGAAACGCTGCCACACCGGCTTCAGATGGAAGCTGCGCGAGCGCCGTTCCTCGGGCACATCCTCCGGATTCGCCGGGGAGCTGGCGGCGTTCATATCGCCGACGAAGCGAACGAACCCGCCAAGCGGCAACCAGCCAACTTTCCACCGGGTCCCGCTCCGGTCGGTCCAGCCGACGATCTCCCGGCCAAAGCCGATCGAAAAGGTTTCCGCGCCGACGCCGAATAGCTTGGCGACGATGTAATGGCCGAACTCGTGGATGAAGACGAGCGGTCCGATGGCGCAGACAAACGCGATCAGGATGAACCACAGAGAAGGTTGTTGGAGCATCAGGTGCAACGGGCCTCGATCAGTTCGGTAACGGCGTCTCGCGTCTCGAGATCGATCTGGATGACGTCCTCGATCGAACCCGGGGCCCCCGCAACGACCTGCTCCAGTGCTCGCTCGACCAGGATTGCAATCTCCGTAAAGGCAAATTGGCCGGCAAGGAAGCGGGCTACCGCAACTTCATTGGCGGCATTGAGGATGGTCGGCGCGGCGCCGCCCTGTTCGAGCGCCTGGCGCGCGATCCGCAATGCTGGAAATCGTTGCGCATCAGGCGGTTCAAACTCAAGCCTGCCGATGCTTGCGAGGTCGAGGCGCTCGGCGGGGGTCGCCATCCGCTCGGGCCAGGCGAGCGCATGGGCGATCGGTACACGCATGTCCGGGCTGCCGAGTTGGGCGAGCACCGAGCCGTCGATGAATTCGACCAGCGAATGAACCACCGATTGCGGATGGATCAAAATCTCGATCCGCTCCGAAGGAAGTGCGAACAGATGGTGGGCTTCGATCAGCTCGAGACCCTTGTTCATCAGCGTCGCCGAATCGACCGAAATCTTGGCGCCCATCGTCCAGTTGGGGTGCGCCACGGCCTGGGCGGGCGTGGCCACGCGGATGTCCGCGTCGGAAGCGGTACGAAACGGCCCGCCGCTGGCGGTCAGAATCAATTTCGAGACGTCTTCGGGGCGACTGCCCGCGAGGCATTGGAAGATCGCATTATGCTCGCTGTCGACCGGCAACAATGTCGCCCCGTGACGGCTGGCCGCGTCGGTCATCAGCGCCCCGGCGCTGACCAGTGCTTCCTTGTTGGCAAGCGCCACGGTCCGCCCGGCTCGGATCGCCGCCATGACCGACACCAGACCGGCACAGCCGACGATCGCGGCCATCACCCATTCCGCTTCGCCCGCCGCGGCCTCGTCGAGCGCATCAGCACCGGTCGCGGCACGGCAATCGGTCCCGGTGAGTCTCGTTTCAAGCTCGGCCAGGCGGCTGGAGTCGGCAATTACAGCCAGTTTCGCGCCTGTCCTCCGGGCCGCGTCGGCCAGACCCTGGGCGTCGCTGCCGGCCGTCAAGGCGACGACTTCGAAACGCTCCGGCGCCCGCTCGATCAAATCAAGGGTCGAAGTGCCGACCGAGCCCGTCGCCCCAAGGATCGAAACCTTCCGCTTCATGCCAGACCGACCAGTTGCGCCAATGCCGTCAGCACCGCGACTGGGACCAGACCGTCCAGTCGATCGAACACGCCGCCATGGCCCGGCAGCCAATTGCCCGAATCCTTCACTCCCGCCTGCCGCTTCATCCAGCTTTCGAAAAGATCGCCGCCCTGGGCGGCAAGCGCGAACAATGGCGCAAGCACAAGCAATGTCGGCTCAAGTCCGGCGAGCAGCACCCATCCCCCACCGAAAATCGCCGCGCCCGCCATCCCGCCATAGAGCCCCTCGACGGTTTTGCCCGGGCTGATCGACGGCGCGAGCTTGGTGCGGCCGAGACTGCGTCCGATAAAATAAGCGCCGATGTCGGTCGCCCAGGTGACGATGAAGACCCACAGCAACAGCGCCAGCCCATGGTCGGCCCGATCGCGCACCCACAGCAAGGCCAACGCCGGGATGAGAGCGTAGACGAACCCGGAGATGTACCAGGCGGCGCCCCAGCCGCGCACCATGCGGGTCCACTCGTAATACAGGGCGGTCGCTGCCGCGGCGGCGAGGACGGCAAAATAATAGCCGCCCTTCAACGCTGCCGCAACGGCGACCAGCATCATAACAATGGCCGAGAAAGCGCGAATGATGAGCTCGTTCACCGGCCACCAAAACGCCGCTGCCGCGCCGCAAACTCGGCCAGCGCCGCCTGAAACTCGCCCTCGTCGAAGTCCGGCCACAACGTCGGTGTGAACAGCATTTCCGAGTAGGCGGCCTGCCACAGCAGGAAGTTGGACAGGCGCACTTCGCCAGACGTACGGATGAGGAGATCGAGCTCGGGCAAGCCGGCGGTCTGGAGTTCGTCGCCAACACTCGCTTCGTCGATGCGGTCGGGATCAAGCTCGCCAGCTTTAGCTTTGCGCGCCAGCGTTCGGGCGGCTTCGGCGATCTCCGTCCGCGAGCCGTAATTGAGCGCAACGACGAGCGTCAACCGGTCATTCTCGGCGAGCCGCTCGACGGCTTTTTCGAGCCGCGCGACCAGGTCGGGGCCGAACGCGGCATAGTCGCCGATCAGCTTCAGCCGCACGCCTTCCTTGGCGAGCGAATTGATCTCGCGTTCCAAATAATAGCCGAGAAGACCTTTGAGGTCGGCAATCTCACCTTCCGGCCGGCGCCAGTTCTCGGAGGAAAATGCATAGAGCGTCAGCGTTCCAACGCCGCATTCCGCTGCTGCCCGAAGCGTCTTGCGAACCGCTTCGGCGCCGGCGCGGTGGCCGGCGACGCGGGGCAGGCCCCGCTGGGCAGCCCAGCGGCCATTCCCGTCCATGATGATCGCGACATGTCGGGGGGTTGCCCCTTCCCCGTTCGTATCGGGTGAACCGGAATCCAGTCCCTCGACTTCACTTGGGACGAACGGACGGGAGGTTGACGTCACTTGCCGAGGATTTCCTTTTCCTTGGCTTCGGCGGCGGTATCGATTTCAGCGATAGTCTGGTCGGTCATCTTCTGGACCTCGCCCTCGAGGCGCTTGCGCTCGTCCTCGCTGATGTCATGCTTCTTTTCGTCATTCTTGAGGTGATCCATGCCGTCGCGGCGCACGTTGCGGGCGGCGATCCGCGCTTTTTCCGCATATTGCCCGACGAGTTTCGCAAGTTCCTTGCGACGCTCTTCGGTCAGGTCGGGGATTGGCAGGCGGATCAACTGGCCATCGGTAATCGGGTTCAATCCAAGCCCGGCCGACTGAATCGCTTTCTCAATCGGGTGGATACTCGACTTGTCCCACACCTGCACGGTCAGCAGGCGCGGCTCCGGCACCGACACCGTCGCCACCTGGTTGAGCGGCATCTGCGCCCCATAAACCTCGACCGTGATCGTATCGAGCAAGGCGGTCGAAGCGCGCCCGGTGCGAAGACCCACGAGGTCGTGCTTGAGGGCTTCAACGGCGCCGTGCATCCGGCGCTGCAAGTCCGATTTGTCGATGCTCGTGGCCATGCTTTACTCCTGATTGTGGACGATGGTCGCGACGCCCTCGCCGGCGAGCACCTTGGCGAGGTTTCCGGGCTCGCGGATGTTGAAGATGACGATCGGGATATTATTGTCGCGGCACAAAGCGACCGCCGCGGCGTCCATCACCTTCAGGTCGTCGCCGAGCACCTTGGTGTAAGTCAAATGATCGTAGCGCTTAGCGCTTTTGTCGATCTTGGGATCAGCGGTGTAGACGCCATCGACGCTAGTGCCCTTGAACAAGGCATCACAGCCCATTTCGGCAGCGCGCAACGCGGCCGCCGTGTCGGTCGTGAAATACGGGTTGCCGGTGCCGGCGGCGAACAAGACGATCCGGCCCTTTTCGATGTGGCGAAGCGCGCGACGGCGAATATAGGGTTCGCTGACCGACGCCATCGGGATCGCCGACTGGACGCGAGTGTCGACGCCAGCTTTTTCAAGTGCGTTTTGCAACGCGAGTGCATTCATCACCGTCGCGAGCATACCCATGTAATCGGCACTGGCGCGATCGAAGCCTTTGGCGGCCGCTGCGACGCCGCGAAAGATGTTGCCGCCGCCGACGACCAGGCACAACTCATGGCCATGCGCCTTGGCAGCGGCAATTTCACCCGCCAGGCCGGCAACGGCGTCGGGGTCGATGCTTTGCTGCCCCTGCCCCATGAGCGCTTCGCCGGAGAGCTTCAGGAGGATTCGGTTGAACCGAGGCCGGGTCATGCGTGGGCGGATCCTCTGCGGTGAACGATGAAACGGGCGGACCCGTTCTTATGGCGCGCCCGCCCGGTTGCCAACCTTGCAGTTCCTCTCCCGCCTTGCGGGCCAAGGCAATTAAGAAACAGGCTCGGCCTTGGCCCCGGATGCCGCGGCACCCTCGGCCGCGAAGTCGCTTTCCTTTTTTTCGATGCCCTCGCCGATCTGAAAGCGGACGAAGCCGGCCAGATCGATCTTGGTCCCGGCGTCTTTGCCGGCCGCGGCAACGACATCGGCGACCGGAGTCTTGTTATCGATTAGGAAAAGCTGCGACAGCAAAGCGTTGTCCTTGCGGAATTTGGCGATCGAGCCTTCGACCATCTTTTCGACGATATTGGCAGGCTTGCCGCTTTCCTTGGCTTTCTCAACCGCGACCCCGCGCTCGCGCTCGATGAGCGCCGGCGACAATGAATCGGCGTCGAGTGCGAGCGGGTTGGCGGCCGCGATGTGCATCGCCAGCTGCTTACCGAGCGCCTGCAGTGTCGCAGCCGGGGCATCGCTTTCGAGCGCGACGAGGACGCCGATCTTGCCGAGTCCGGGCGCCACAGAATTGTGGACGTAAGGGACCACTGCTCCCAGCCCCACTTCGACGACTGCGGTTCGGCGTAACGACTGGTTTTCGCCGATCTTGGCGATGCTGTCGTTGAGCGCCTCGGCAACGGTGCCGCCGCCCGGGAATTGCGCCGCCCCGAGCGCATCGATGTCGCCGGCGCTGGTCAAAGACAGCTGAGCGACTTTATGGACGAACGCCTGGAACTGCTCATTCTTGGCGACGAAATCGGTTTCCGAATTGACCTCGACGACCGCGCCGCGAGTGCCCTCGACGGCGACTCCGACGAGCCCCTCGGCGGCAGTGCGGCCAGCCTTTTTGGCGGCGGCGGCGAGGCCCTTGGCGCGCAGCCAGTCGACCGCCAGCTCCAGCTCGCCCTGGGTTTCGGCCAGCGCCTTCTTGCAATCCATCATTCCAGCGCCGGTGCGCTCGCGCAGTTCCTTGACTGCCGCGGCCGTGATCTCAGCCATGTTTGTCATCCTTGTTCACCCCTCCCGCCTGCGGGAGGGGCCGGGGGTGGGAATTTGGGGGTTCGAGACCTGGAAAAACAGGCCCACCCCTAACCCCTCCCGCAAGCGGGAGGGGGATTGGTCCTACGCTTCCAGCGCGACTTCGACCGGCGGCTCGTCCATTGCACCGATATCCTCGCCGCGCGCCGCCGCGTTGCCGGTGCGACCGCTGTTCGCTGCCTCGGCAATCGCATCGCAATAGAGGCGGATCGCCCGGCTGGCGTCGTCATTGCCGGGAACCGGGAAAGCGATGCCCTGCGGGTTACTGTTCGAATCGAGGATTGCGACGACCGGGATGCCGAGCACATTGGCCTCCTTGATCGCCAATTCCTCCTTGTTTGAATCGATCACGAACATGACGTCGGGGAGCCCGCCCATGTCCCGGATCCCGCCGAGGCTCTTCTCGAGCTTGTCACGCTCGCGGGTTAGCTGGAGAACTTCCTTTTTGGTCAGGCCGGCAGTGTCGCCCGACAGCTGCTCTTCGAGGCTCTTGAGGCGCTTGATGGAGTTTGAAATCGTCTTCCAATTGGTCAGCATGCCGCCGAGCCAGCGGTGGTTGACGAAATGCTGGCCGGAGACACCGGCCGACGCCGCGACCGCGTCCTGCGCCTGGCGCTTGGTGCCGACAAACAGGATCTTGCCGCCGCGAGCGATGCTCTGGGCAACGAAATCGAGCGCTCGCGCGAACAACGGCACGGTCTGCGACAGGTCGATGATGTGGACGCCATTGCGGTCGCCGAAAAGATACGGCTTCATCCGTGGGTTCCAGCGGTGGGTCTGGTGGCCGAAATGCGCTCCGGCCTCGAGCAATTGCTGAATCGTGACGACGGGTGCCGCCATGGTGTTTCTCCTTCCGGTTGTGCCTCGACGGAACCGATGCAACCGATCATGCGATCGGCACCGGTATGAGTGGCTCCGTCTGTGGAATGCCCGCGCACTACCCCAAGCGGCCGCCGGTTTCAAGTTGGCGGATTAGGGGTTGACAGCTTTGGAACAAAAGAAGAACATCACACCAGATCAGTGGAATGCGATTAGCTGCTTGGAACGATTTGCCTCCGAATCGGTTGGGCGCTCAAACAGGGAACAGAACCATGCTTGCACCGCTCGTTACCTTGGCATTTTTCACCACCATCTGGCTGGTCGGCCTGGTCGCCGCCGGGCTGCTTGGCCGAAGCGACAAGATTATCGCGGCATTGCAGGGCCGGTCGATGCTTGCGGTGGCTCCCAGCATTCGCCAGGTCGCTGGACGCGTCAGCCAGCGCTCCCGGCCGTCGCGGATGTTGCGGGCCGATCCTCAGCTTCGCGCCGCCGCCTGACCCGGCCGTAAGATACGACGCTGAACGGGATCAGCGCGACATAGACCAGTGAGATCGCCAACAAGGTGACCCAGGGCTGGGTGACCAGCGCGGCGCCCAACAGTCCAATGCCGGCGATCACGAACAACCTCGACCCGCGGCGGATCCGCAAGCTCGACCAGCTGTAGGTGGCGACGCTCGCGATCAGCAGCAACGCGATGAAAATTACCCACGGCATGACGACATACCAGGCGCGAAAGATTTCGTTGCCGGTCACCAGCCAGATATACACCGGGACGAAAGCCAGCCCGGCCCCGGCGGGCGCAGGCACCCCGGTCAGATAGCCGGCGGACTTGTGCGGTTGCTCGGCGGAATCCATCCGCGAATTGAAGCGTGCAAGCCTGAGGGCACAGCAGACCGCGAGCGCCAGGGCCGCGACCCAGCCGAACTGCGGCGCGGTGTGCAGCGACCACAGGAAGATGATCAGCGCTGGCGCAACTCCGAACGCGGTCACGTCGGAAAGCGAATCGAGCTCCGCACCGAAGCGGCTGTTGGCGCGCAATAGTCTGGCGATCCTGCCATCCATGCCATCGAGTCCCCCGGCAAAGACGACGCAACCGACCGCCGCGTCCCAATTTCCGGCAATTCCGAAGCGAACGCCAGTGAGGCCGAAGCACAGCGCCAGCGCGGTGACGGCATTGGGGACTAGGGCACGAAAGGCCATGCCCCGATCGGGCGGCGAGGGTTCGCTCACTGGCTATTGCCAACGAGGCCCGGCTCGGCGCCGATCTCGGCGAGGATCGTCTCGCCGGCGATGCATCGCTGCCCCAGCAAGACACGAGGTCCGGTGCCGGCGGGCAGATAAGTGTCGACCCGGCTGCCAAAGCGGATCATCCCGATCCGCTGGCCCGCCTCGACATTGTCGCCCTCGTGGACGAACGACAGGATCCGCCTCGCCACCAGCCCGGCGATCTGGGAGAAGCCAATCTTCACGCCGTCGGCACCCTCGACCAGGAAATGCTGTCGCTCATTGTCCTCGCTGGCCTTGTCGAGGTCGGCGTTGAGGAATTTGCCCGGCACATAGGCGATCCGGCGTACCCGGCCGGCTATTGGCGAGCGATTGATGTGGACGTCGAACACGCTCATGAAAATCGACAAACGCGTCATTTCGCCTTCGCCGAGGCCGTCAGTGCCGCGAAGCTCAACCGGCGCCGGCACTCTGGCGATCAGTGTAATCAGACCGTCGGCCGGCGCGACAATGAGCTTGGGGTCATGCGGCGTCGTGCGGATCGGATCGCGAAAAAAGGCGGCGACCCAGATGGTGACTCCGAACAGTGACCAGCCGACGAAGTGGCTGATTAAGGTATAAGTGAGGAAGGCCGCCACGCCGGCGATAACGGTATATTTGCGCCCTTCGGGATGGACCGATGGAAAACGCCATTTAATGGTCGTGGCGGGCGGCCCGGAAAACTGGCTGTCGGGCTTTTCGAGGTCAGGCATGCCCGCCCCCTTAATGACCGCGCCGCGCCGGCACAACGGCGCGGTTGCACGGGCTTGGGCCGCGGCCTAAGGCGCCGCGACCCTTTCAAAACAGGCAGACGCATGACCAAGATCAAGGTGAAGACCCCGCTTGTCGAGCTTGATGGCGACGAGATGACCCGGATCATTTGGCAGTGGATTCGCGAGCGGCTGATCCTGCCCTATCTCGACGTCCAGCTTCTCTATTTCGACCTGTCGATCGAGAAGCGCGACGAGACCGACGACCAGATCACGGTTGAAGCCGCCGAAGCGATCAAGCAACACGGCGTCGGCGTCAAATGCGCGACCATCACGCCGGATGAAGCTCGGGTCGAGGAGTTCGGCCTGAAGAAGATGTGGAAATCGCCCAACGGAACGATCCGCAACATCCTCAACGGAGTGGTCTTTCGCGAACCGATCGTCATTTCCAACATCCCGCGGCTGATCCCCGGCTGGACCGACCCGATCGTGGTTGGCCGCCACGCTTTTGGCGACCAGTATAAGGCGACCGATTTCAAAGTGCCCGGCAAGGGCAAGCTGACGATGAAATGGCAGGGCGAGGATGGCCAGGTGATCGAGGAGGAAGTGTTCGATTTCCCCGCCGCCGGAGTCGCCATGGGAATGTACAATCTGGACGATTCGATTCGGGCTTTTGCGCGCGCCAGCCTGACCTACGGGCTCAACCGCAAATGGCCGGTCTATTTGTCGACCAAGAACACCATCCTCAAGGCCTATGACGGGCGGTTCAAGGATATTTTCGAGGAAGTTTACGAGAGCGAATTCAAGGCCAAGTTTGCCGAAGCCAAGATCGAATATCAGCACCGTTTAATCGACGACATGGTCGCTTCCGCGCTGAAGTGGAGCGGCAATTTCGTCTGGGCGTGCAAGAATTATGACGGTGACGTCCAGTCGGACCTTGTTGCCCAGGGTTTCGGAAGCCTGGGGCTGATGACCTCGGTGCTGATGACTCCCGACGGCAAGACGATCGAAGCCGAAGCCGCGCACGGCACGGTGACCCGGCACTATCGCATGCATCAGGAAGGCAAAGCGACCTCGACCAATCCAATCGCCTCGATTTTTGCCTGGACCGGCGGTCTCAAATATCGCGGCAAGTTCGACGATACACCCGAAGTCGTACGCTTTGCGGAAACGCTCGAGCGGGTTTGCGTCGAGACGGTCGAGGCCGGCCAGATGACCAAGGATCTGGCGATCCTCGTCGGCCCCGAGCAACCGTGGATGACCACCGAGCAATTCTTCGAAGCGATCCGCACCAACCTCGAAGCGGCTATGGCGAGCACCGGGGGGCCTCA
>JBDSBX010000054.1:0-4773 GCA_039921365.1 Sphingomicrobium sp.
GTAAGCGAACGGTCGTTACGCCAATCAAACGCTCGACAGGGTTGATAAGCTTGGCTTATGATGTCGGCGATGCGAGTGCTTCCGCCATTGTCCGCCATCCCGCCGATATCGACCCGCTCATGCTCGAGGGACAGCCCACGTGTCGGTCTTGATCCCGGTGCGGGTCTTGGCGCGGCGGCGCTCGCCCATGCCGGAAAGGCTGGCGCTCGGGCGATGTTCAATGCCAGCCCCGAGCCGTTCTCCAACGTCGTCGTCTCGACCGGGGAAGATGTCGCCACCGCGGGCCTCCTCGCGCTGGCGATCGCCAATCCGATCGCGGCGGCGCTGGTCGCCGCGATCCTGGTGATCCTGTCGCTGTGGCTGGTCCTCACCGCGCGACGTGCGCTCAAGCGGCTGCTTGCACCCATACGGCGCCCCGCGGGTTGAGCTTTCCGAACAGGAGACATGCCATGCCAGTTTCGGAAATGCCGTTGATCGAACGCATCGCTCGCGTGCTGGCCGGCGCGGCTCACAGCAGCAATGCGATGGGCAGTGACCCGTCCGCGGCCGACAAGGTCGATCTCGTCTGGCGCGAGCATTTGGGTCAGGCGCTCGCCGTGCTTCACACCATGCGCGAACCCGATGGCCCGATGGCGCAGGCAGGCGATGCACAGATTTGGGAACACATGGTCGAAACGGCCATCGAGCGCGCGGAAACGACCGCTTAAGCGAAAAATGGAAGACGCCTGAGAGATCAGGCGTGCTCGGAGATCCACTTTTCGACCACGGGGGCGATTTTCTCGCGCCATTTGCGGCCGTTGAAAATGCCGTAGTGACCCGCGTCCTTGGCCATGAAATATTTCTTTTTCGAAGCCGGCAATTTCCTGGCGATTTCCAGCGCGGCCCGGGTCTGGCCGACGCCGGAAATGTCGTCGCGCTCGCCTTCGATAGCGAGCAATGCGGTATCGCGGATCGCCGCGGGATCGACCCGCCGCCCACGATGCCGATACTTGCCGTCGGGCAGCGCGTGGCGCTGGAAGACGACGTCGACCGTCTGCAGATAGAATTCCGCGCTCATGTCGCAGACCGAGCGATATTCGGCGTAGAAATCGCGGGTCGCGTCGGCGCTTTCCTCATCGCCGTCGACGAGATGCTTGAACATCTCGAAATGGCTGATGAGATGGTCGCCCAAGTTCATCGTCATGAAGCCGGCCAGCTGCAGGAAGCCCGGATAGACCTTGCGGCCGGCGCCTGGATAAATCATCGGCACGGTCGCGACAACATTGCCCTGGAACCAACCGAGCTCGCGCTGGGTGGCCAGCGTGTTGATCGCGGTCGGCGCTTTGCGGGTGTCGATCGGGCCGCCCATCATGGTCAATGTCCTGGGCCGCCACGGGTTCTTGTCCGCCTCCATCATCGCGGTCGCCGCGAACGCCGCCGGCGCCGGCTGGCAGACCGCCAGCAGGTGCGGCCGCTCGCCGCTCGTCTTGCCGATCGTCTCGAGGAATTCGATCAGATAATCGACATAATCATCGAGATCGAACTTACCGTCTGACAACGGCACCAGCTTCGCGTCGCGCCAGTCGGTGATATAGACATCATGCTTGGGCAGCAGCCGCTCGACCGTGCCGCGCAGCAACGTCGCATAATGGCCCGACATCGGCGCGACGATCAGCAGCTTGGGATGATTGTCCCCGGCGCCGACCCGGACGAAGCGCTTGAGCTGGCCGAACGGCTTGCGAAGGACGATTTCCTCGCGGACCGGGACGATCTTGCGGCCGATGATCGTCGAATGGAGGCCGAACTCCGGCTTGCCGCGCGGCGCTGAGGCCTCGGCGAAGACATCCAGGCTCGCTGCCACGACCGGGCCCATCGAGCTGTAAGACATTGGGTTGGCTGGGTTATTGAGCCATCCGGCACCCATTCCGGCGAGCTTGCTTGCTCCTGCGAACAGCGAACGCTGCACTTCATAGGCGTCGTAAAGCATCGAACCTCGGGGGGTGATTGAACGGGGAGTAAACCGATGTGGCGGCCGTTTGCTCCCGAGGCAAGGGCAATGCTGCACTGCGGAAGCTGCATTGCGGCAATGCGGCCCCAATTGAGGCGTCGCCGCCACACTGCTAGGTCTCGCGCCAATGGCTACTCAAAACGAAAAAGAGCCCGACAAGCCCGCGGGAAAGATCGGCAATCTGACGCTGGTCTGGCGCCACGCCGCCCGCTACCCGAAGCCGATCGCCGCGGCGGTGTTCTTTCTATGCCTGTCGTCCGCGGCGACGCTCGCCATCCCTTATGGGTTCAAGCGCGTCATCGATCGGGGCTTCGGCTCAGGCGGCGCCGGCTCGGAAGCGGTCACGACCGCCTTCCACTATCTGCTGGTCATCGTCGTCGTGCTCGCCGCGGCGACGGCGCTGCGCTTTTTCTTCGTGTCGTGGATCGGCGAGCGCACGGTCGCCGATCTTCGCGTTGCGGTGCAAAAGAATCTGCTGACCCTGCCGCCGCGCTTTTTCGAGGAGAACCGGCCGTCGGAAATCGCCTCGCGTCTGACCGCAGACACCGCCATCCTCGAGCAGGTCGTCGGCTCCAGCGTTTCGATTGCACTGCGCAATATCGCCACCGGTCTTGGCGGCATCATATATCTGTTTGCGCTATCGCCCAAGCTTGCAGGTTTCATGCTCATCGGCATCCCGCTCGTCTTCGGCCCGGTAGTCTTTTTCGGCCGCCGCATCCGCAACCTCAGCCGCTCGTCGCAGGACCGCATCGCCGACGTTGGCTCGACCGTGTCCGAGACGCTCGGCGCAATGAAAGTCGTCCAGGCCTTTGGCCAAGAGGAACGCGAGCTCGGGCGCTTCCGCAGCGCGGTCGAGAGCGCCTTTGCCATCGCCCGCCGCCGTTTCACGATGCGCGCCGTGATGACCTTTACCATCATTGCCTTGGTGTTCGGGTCGATCGTCATGTTGCTGTGGGAGGGCGCATCCGACGTTGCGGCGGGACGGATGACCGGCGGCTCGATCGCCGCGTTCGTGTTCACCGGCGTGCTGGTCGGCGGTGCGTTCGGAGCGCTGACCGAAGTCTATGGCGATTTGTTGCGTGGCTCCGGGGCCGCCGGCCGTATCGAGGAATTGATGCGCGCCCGGGCAGAAATCCGCGCGCCGGCCAATCCGGTCTCGCTCCCGGAACCGGCGCGCGGCGCGCTGACTTTCGACAACGTCAGTTTTCGCTATCCGACGCGACCCGATGACAAGGCGGTTCACGAATTGAGCCTGGCGATTGCGCCGGGCGAAACGGTCGCCGTGGTCGGGCCATCGGGGGCCGGCAAGTCGACCCTGTTCCAGCTCGCGCTGCGCTTCTACGACCCGCAAGAGGGGCGCGTGACGCTGGACGGCATCGACCTGCGCGATGCCGACCCGGCCGCGATCCGTCAGCGCTTCGCTTTCGTCCCGCAGGAAAGCGTGCTGTTTGCGGCGTCGGCCAGGGACAATCTGCGCTATGGCCGCTGGGACGCGAGCGACGAGGCTATCCACGCCGCCGCTCAGGCCGCCAACGCGCACGAATTCATCGTCCAGCTGCCCGGCGGCTATGACAGCTTTCTCGGCGAGGGCGGCGCCCGCCTGTCGGGCGGCCAACGCCAGCGCATCGCCATCGCCCGCGCGCTGCTTCGCGATTCACCGTTGCTGCTGCTCGACGAGGCGACCTCGGCGCTCGATGCGCGCAGCGAGCAGCTCGTCCAAGAGGCGCTCGAGCGATTGATGCAAACCCGCACGACCATCGTTATCGCGCATCGCTTGGCAACCGTGCGCGCCGCCAACCGGATCATCGTCATGGACGGCGGCCGGATCGTCGAGGAAGGCACGCACACTTCCCTCTCCGCCGCCAACGGACTCTACGCCAGCCTCGCCCGCCTGCAGTTCGCCGGGCAAGCCGCCTAAGGTTTAACCGCCTGCTGGAGCGCCGTTCGCGCCGCCGCTGGGCGGCTTGCGGGTCGTGTTGCGCCGCGTGCTAGTGCGGCGAGTCTTGGGCCGCGCCGCTTTGGTGCGAGTGCTGGCCTTGCCGGTCGTCGCGGCTTTCGCGGCTGTCGAGCCGGTGCGCTTTTTCGCGGCGCCCGCGGTCTTGCTTTTGCCCGCGGCCTTGCTCTTGCTCGCAGTCTTGCGCTTGGCGGCGGTCTTGCGCGCCGCCGGCTTTTTGGCGGGCTTTTTCGCGCCCGAAGTCGATTTCGCGCGTGCTGACTTGGCGCCGCCATCGTCGTCAGACCATTTGCCCGACAGAACGCGCTGCGCGGCTTCGGCAACCGCTTCGGCGATCAAGCTTCCGAGCTTGCTGGCGCTGGACATGACATTGTTGGCCGCCTGCGAAGCCGAATCGGCGGCGTCGAGGCCGGCATCGCGGATCGCTCGGCGCGCCTTGGGGCTGGCGCTGATGGCGGCGGCGGCCGCGGCCAATCCGGCGCCCAGCATTTCGCGGCTCAGCGCCGCCTTGGCAATCTTGTCGACGGTCGACTGACCCGACTTTGAAGATTTGGAACTTGTCTTTTTCGTGCTCGATTTCGCCATTGCAAAACCTCCCTTTATCAACCGATAGACACTTGGGCCGCGTAACGGTTCCCATCGCGGCCGCGCGTCGCGCCTTTCTCAACACGAATTTGCGGACAAGTAAAAGGGGACCGCTGGCCAGCAGCGATCCCCTTCGACATGGTCAGCGGCCGGAGGTTCCGACCGTTCCAGGTGAGCTAGCGCATCACCTCGTGAACAGTTCGTACCGACCCCTCTGCTGAACCATGAGACATCGGATCACCTCCTT
>JBDSBX010000055.1:0-3828 GCA_039921365.1 Sphingomicrobium sp.
TGGTCCTCGGACTGGAAGATCCGGTCGACTTCGGCGACGAGGTCTTTCAAGTGAAACGGCTTCGACAGCAATTTCGCTTCCGGAGCCGTCCGTCCGCCCTGCAGCGCGACTGCGGCGAAGCCGGTGATGAACATCACCCGGATCGCCGGGTCGATTGCCGATGCCTTCTGGGCGAGCTCGATGCCGTCCATTTCGGGCATGACGATATCGGTCAGCAGGAGGTCGAAGCGCTCGGTCTCCAGCAACGGCATGGCCTCGGTCCCGCACCCGACCGCGGCGACCTCATAGCCGACGCGCTGGAGCGCGCGCTGCAGATATTCGCGCATCGACGTATCGTCTTCAGCCAGCAGGATTCTTGCCATCGCCGCCTCCATATGCGCGCATCATTGAACATTTTCCAGCCGCCAGCCAGCCACTCGTGCGTTGACCGACCAACTTTCGTCCTAGATTGAGACGCCCCAGTGACTTGCCTGACACTTCCCGCGACTCCGCTTGCCGGGCCGGTCACCCATGCGCAGCGCGGCCCGCTGCCGGTGCTATTGTCGGTGCCGCACTCGGGCCGCGACTATCCCGAGTGGCTGGTGGCGATGGCGTCGGGCGGCCGGGCGCCGCTCGTCGCCCTCGAAGACCCGCTGGTCGACCGGCTGGTGTGGCGTGCCGTCCAGCACGGCGCCGCTGCCGTCATCGCCCGGGCACCGCGGGCGGCGATCGACTGCAACCGGGCGGAGACTGACGTCGACCCGGCGGTGGTCGAGGGCTGCAACCGTGGGCGAGTCAGCGCGCGGGCTCGCGGCGGGCTCGGCATCGTTCCCGGCCGGGCCCAGGCGCACGGTTACCTGTGGCGCCGGGCGATCGGCCTCGCCCAGCTTGAGGACCGCCTCGGCCAGGCGCATCGCCCCTACCACCAAGCGCTCGAAAGCCAGCTCGAGACGCTGCTCGACCGGTTCGGCTGCGCGCTGCTGCTCGACTGCCATTCGATGCCGCCGCCGGCGCCCGGCGTCGCCGAGATCGTGTTCGGCGACTGCCATGGCGGCAGCGCCGCCCAATGGCTCAGCGACGAGGCGGTGCGGATTGCCCGGGCAGCGGGCTTTGACGCCGGCCTCAACGACCCGTTCGCCGGCGGCCACATCACTCAGCGCCATGGCGCGCCGGCGCGCGGCGTCCACGCGCTCCAGGTCGAGGTTGACCGCCGCTGCTACCTCGATGCCAGGCTTGCGGCGGCCGGGCCCGGCTTCGACCGCGTCGCGGCACTGTTCGAGACACTGGCCGCCGAGCTTGGCGAACAGTTGCTCGGCCGCCAATTTGCCACCGCTGCCGAATAAGTAACGGCCACCCCGTCGCAGGGACGGGATGGCCGAGGTCCAGTTGGGCGGCGCGTCGTGCAGGGGGAACACAAGCGCTTGGCTGAACTGCTGCTTAGATAGAAATCGCGGGAGCGCTTTCAACCACCACCGGTCGACGCGGACCGGGGCGTGCGATTTACGCGTCGGCCGTGGCCAACTGCTGCGCGACCGGACCCTTGCCCTGCATCACTTGGCGCGAGAAGACTTCGCGGATCTGCGACAGCGAGAACAAATGCGCATAGATCAGCGCCAGCATCCCGTTCTGGTTCATCTTGCGCAATTCGTCACCGCGAAGTTCGCGCAACTTCTCCTCGTCGACCATCTGGAAGCCGCGATAAATGAACGGCTGCTCGGCGCCCTCGGGCTGGATCGCGACTTCGCCGTCCATCAGCAATCCCGACTTCTTCAGCTCCTCGACGAACGCCCCGGTGCGCTGGCCGGCGGTCTCGAACTGCTCGCAGAATTGGAGGACCGCCTGGGTCGCCTGGCTCGGCTGATCGCCGTCGAATAGCGGCTCGCCTTCCTCGAAGTCGCCAATCGCGCCCGACGTCGGGTCAACGCATAGCGACAACTCGTCGCTTTCGGGTCTCAGGCGCGCCAGCAGGAACGGATAACGGCGCATGTAAGCAGGGACGTACATCAGCGGGTCGAGGAGCTTGCCGTCTTCGTTGAGGAACACGTTGATGCCCTCGCTCAATCCCATCAGGACCAGCGGAACGGGCGTCTCGCCGACCGAGAAAACGATCGGATAATGGCGCTGCAGCAAAGCAAATTCATCGGCGGTCGCCGGAATTGCGTGCGTCGTGGCGATCATCGGGGCTTTTTCGATCGCCCGGATTTTCATTTTGCCATGCTCGGTGACGTTGAGCGGGGAAAGTTCGGAATAGAATAACGGCAAGTTCTGGGGCGCGGCAGTCGCCATGCGATCACTCTCCTGGGATCCGGGGCTGGGGCGCCTCAGGCACCGCCATCCATCCGGGTAGATTTGTTGCGGCAGCCTCTATTGCGGGACTGCCATTCTGGCAAGGCCGCGCGGCTTTCGAAGAAGGGCAGAATCACCTCTCGCCGCCTGAAAATTCATTGATCATTCAAGCCCCGGCTGCAAAGCCGCCGCTCATGATGATTGTGCTTACGTGACCGTATCGATTTTCCTCGCTCTCTATCCGCTGCTGCTCGGCCTCGCGGCCGCTCCGGCGGAGGCGCCGCCGATGAGCGTCCAGCGGCTGGTCGTCGAGCAGCAGTGGATTCTGCGCGTGCCGGTCCGGCCGCGGCAGGGGCTGCAGCGCTTCGACTGGGCCGAGAGCAAGGGCCCCAAATGCGTCGCGACCAGCGAAATTCGCGGCGCTTTGCTGTCAGGCACCGACCATGTCGATCTGCTGCTGACCGATCAGCGGCGGATGCGGGCGAGGTTCGACGACGATTGTCCGGCGCTCGACTTTTACAATGGTTTTTATCTGACGACCGCCGATCAGAAGGTCTGCGTGCGCCGCGATTCCATCCGTTCGCGGATCGGCGCGAGCTGCCGGATCGAGCGCTTCCGCAAGCTCAAGCCGAAGAACAAGGACTGACCTTGCCGTTGATCATCGACTGACCTTTTCTTGACATTTTGGCGTGTCGCGGGTTAGCCCCGCCGACAGTTGTAGCCGCTTGCCGAAAAGCGCTCGCACCCACTTTTTTTCCGGATTTGTGAATGTCTTTTGCCGACCTCGGCCTTTCCGACGAATTGCTGCGCGCGGTCGCCGACAGCGGCTACGGCGAACCCACCCCGATCCAGCGCGGCGTCATCCCCTCGGTGCTGATGGGCAAGGATTTGATCGGCATTGCCCAGACCGGCACCGGCAAGACCGCCGGCTTCGTGCTGCCGATGATCGATATCCTCGCCCAAGGACGAAGCCGGGCGCGGATGCCGCGCTCGATGATCCTCGAGCCGACCCGCGAGCTTGCCGCCCAGGTCGCCGAGAATTTCGAGAAATACGGCAAGTATCACAAGCTCTCGATGGCGCTGCTGATCGGCGGCGTGCAGATGGGAGATCAGGTGAAAGCGCTCGAAAAGGGCGTCGACGTGCTGATCGCCACGCCCGGCCGGCTGATGGATCTGTTCGGCCGCGGCAAGATCATGCTCAATGGCTGCGAATTGCTGGTCATCGACGAAGCCGACCGGATGCTCGACATGGGCTTCATCCCCGACATCGAGGAAATCTGCTCGAAGCTGCCCAAGTCGCGCCAGACATTGCTGTTCTCGGCGACCATGCCGCCGCCGATCCAGAAGCTCGCCGCCAAGTTCCTCAACGACCCCAAGCGCGTCGAAGCGACCCGCCCGGCGACCGCCAACGTCAATATCGAGCAGCGGCTGGTCCTGGTCCGTCCCGACAAGAAAAAGGACGCGCTGCGCGATATCTTGCGCTCGGCCGAGTTCAAGAATGCGATCGTTTTTTCCAACCGCAAGACGACCGTGCGCGAACTCGCCACCAGCCTCAAGCGCTCG
>JBDSBX010000056.1:0-4156 GCA_039921365.1 Sphingomicrobium sp.
TGAACAGCGCGAGCGTCTCCTTGTCGCCCGGGCCATAGACCGCTGGCGGGCGGACGATCGCCCAGTCGAGACCCGACCGTTCGACCAGCGTCTCGGACTTCGCCTTGGACGCGCCGTAAAGCGACAATCGCGGCTCGCGCGCGGCCAGCGAGGAGACGTGGACGAAACGCCGCACTCCATCGGCCGTCGCGGCGGCTAGCGTCGCCAGCGTGCCCGCGACATTGCCCGCTTCGAACCCCGCCGCATCGCGCGCGTTGATCACTCCCGCGACGTGGATGACCGCGTCAGCGCCGTCGACCAGCTCTTCCAATGCGTTGGGATCGGCTAGCGAACCGCTCACCCATTGCAGCGCCGGCCGCGCATCCTGTGGCCGGCGGGTGAGCGCCCTGACGCCATGCCCCGCTGCGGTCGCCGCCTCGACCAGCCGCGAGCCGACAAACCCTGTGCCGCCGGTAATCGCCAGCTTCAAAGCGGCGACCACGGACGCTCGTCGGCGAGATGGTCGGCAGACTGATCACGCACGTTGCCTAGCCGTTCGACGATCTGGTCCAGCAGCGATTCAATCCCCTGGCCGGTCGGCGCGGAGATCGGAATCGCGTTGCAGCCACTCGCTTGATCGACCGCCTTCTTGACCTTGGCCATAGGCTTTGCCTCGACCAGATCGGCGCGGCTGAGCGCGACGATCTCGGGCTTGTCGGACAGGTCGGCGCCATAGGCATCGAGCTCACCGCGAACCACCCGCCACGCTTCAACCGGATCCTCGCCGGCGGCGTCGACCAGGTGCAGCAGCAACCGGCACCGCTCGACATGACCGAGGAACCGGTCGCCGACGCCCGCCCCTTCGGCCGCGCCCTCGATTAGCCCCGGGATATCGGCGAGGACGAATTCGCGCCCCTTGTGGCGGACGACGCCGAGCTGCGGCCGGAGCGTCGTGAACGGATAGTCGCCGACTTTGGCCGCGGCGTTGGTCGTGGTGTTGAGAAAGGTCGACTTGCCGGCGTTGGGCAGCCCGACCAACCCGACGTCGGCGAGCAGCTTGAGACGCAGCCAAACCCACATTTCCTCGCCCGGCCAGCCGGAGCCGTGCTGGCGCGGCGCGCGGTTGGTCGAGGTCTTGTAGCTGGCATTGCCGCGGCCGCCGTCGCCGCCCTTGAGCAGCGGGATGCGCTGGCCAATTGCGGTCAGGTCGGCGAGCAGCGTCCGCTCCTCGTCGTCGGCGAGCACTTGCGTGCCGACCGGGACCTTGATGACCAGATCGTCGCCGCCCGCGCCGGTGCGGTTGGAGCCGGCTCCGCCCTTGCCGCGCTCGGCCCGGAAATGCTGGGTGTAGCGAAAGTCGATCAGCGTATTGAGTCCCGGCACCGCCTCGAAGATGATGTCGCCGCCCTTGCCACCCTCGCCGCCGTCGGGGCCGCCATATTCGATGTATTTTTCGCGCCGGAAGCCCACCGCTCCCGCCCCGCCTGCGCCGGAGCGGATGAAAATCTTGGCCTGATCGAGGAAATGCATGCGCCGCCGCTTAGGCGATGCCGCGCCCGATTAGAACCTCACCGCACGGTTTACGGGCGGGCGTGCCGCGCCTGATACATGCCGATCTTGCCGCCGCCGGGCAACGGGACCGACGTCGCCCGGCCCCAGCCGGCGTCCATCGGCTCGGTGCAAGTCACGCCCTTGTCGGCGAGGCGGGCGATCTCCGCGACGACGTCGTCGCACATCAGATAGAGCTGATGAACGCCATTGCTCTCGCCGCCGTGAACCCCCAGTTCGGCCGGCGGCAGCTTGAAGATCAGCCACCCGCCGCCGCTGTCGATGCATGGGATTTCGAGCACGTCGCGGAGGAATGCGCGGTCGGCGTCCTCGTCTCGGGTGAAAATCATCACATGGGCGCCGCTGATCATCACAAGTTCCTCCGTACTCAGTCTTTAGAATGCATCGCGGCGATGCGCGAACGCAGGCCGTCGGCGGCAATTTCCCGCGAAGCTTGGCGCGGCAGGCCCAGCGCTTTGGCGATCGGTTCGCCGAGCAAGGAGTCGCCAAGCGCCGCAAGCACCAGCGACAAGGTCGATTCGGGCACCTTATGGTCTTCGTGGGCAACGCTCAGCTGGTCGACCAATGCCCGGATCGCGCCGAGAATCGGGTCCAGCGCATCGCGATTGCCCGACAGGATCATCCACGCCGCAAGCGCGCCCGCACCGCCCTTGCCGAAAGCGTCGAAGGTGCGGTCGACGATTTCACGCGGGTCGGTCTCGCCGCGCCGGGCACGCTCGACCGCTTCGCCGATTCGCGCCGTGACCTGCTCGGCGAGGACCCGAGCCAGTTCCGCCTGGAGCCCGGCCGCCGAGCCGAAGTGGTGGAGCAGATTGGCGTGAGTCTTGCCGATCCGCACCGCCACCGCCTTGAGCGTCACCGCTTGCGGCCCGTCTTCCACCAGTAGGTGCCGCGCCGCCTCGATTGCGGCCGAGCGGCTGGCTATTGGGCTCAAGCGTTCGCGGACTATTGACATCAGTGTAAGTTAGACTACCTCGGCCTCATGACAACAGCTATCCTACCGACTCCCGCCGATCTGACCATCACCCCGCGTGACCGGCGCTTCGGCCGCGACGCACCCGCCCCGCGCCTGTGGCACGGCAACCGGGTCGAGGCGACCGCCATCTACAACGCCTTGTCCGCGACCTTTCCGCTCGGCGAAGCCTTTTTCGTCGAGAGCGTCCGCGCCTTCCGCGACGGCGCCGATCCCAAGCTCGCCGAAGAGATCAAGCTCTTTACCACGCAGGAAGTCATCCACAGCCGCGAGCATCTCGCCTTCAACCGCCGCGCAGCCGACGCCGGTTACGACCTGTCGAAGCTCGAGCAACAGGTCGCCAGGCGCCTGTCCGTGACCCACGCCAAGCCGCCGATCGTCAGCCTCGCCGCGACCATGGCGCTCGAGCATTTCACCGCGATCCTCGCCCACCAATTGCTGCTCGACCGTCGCCATCTCGACGGTGCGGATGGCCAAGCGGCGGAGCTGTGGCGCTGGCATGCGTGCGAAGAGATCGAGCATAAGGGCGTCGCCTATGACACCTGGCTGCACGCCACCCGCGCCTGGCCGCGCGCCAAGCGCTGGAAGGTCAAGGCGAAGGTGATGCTGTTCATCACCCGCAATTTCGTCGTCGACCGGACCGCCGGCGCGCTCGAGCTAATGCGCCAGGACGGCGTCGAGGGCCTGCGCGCCTGGTCGCGCCTGCTGTGGTACGTCTGGGTTCGCCCCGGCATGTTCCGCAAGATCGCCGGCGCCTGGGTCCGCTTTTTCCTGCCCGGCTTCCATCCGTGGAACGAGGACGATCGCGCGCTTCTGCACCGCTACGAGGCGAGCGCCGCACCGGCCGCAGCGCCCGCCCGGCAAGTCCGCCGCGCCCGCGCCTAGGCGGCGATCGACCCCTCGCCCTGCCCGTTGCTTTCGTCGGCAAGCTCGAGCCGTAGCAGCCGGGATGGCGCTTCGCTGCCCCGCGCGCAGCTCAGCCGCGGCGCGGTGATGCCGGTCGGCTCGAAGCCCAATTTCTCGAGCACTCGGCCGGACGCCGGATTGTCGAGGAAGTGGGCGGCCTGAAGCCGCGGCAACCGCAGCGTGCGGACGATGTCAAGCAAGGCGCGCGACGCCTCGGTGGCGATGCCGCGGCCCCAGAATCGCCTCGCCACCCAATAACCGAGTTCGACTCCGCCTGACGGCCGCCTTCCCAGCCCGCATGAGCCGAGCAACAGCGGGTCCGCGTTGGTCCGCTCGAAGATCAGGAAAGTCGGCAGCAGCGGGTCGCGCGGCTGGGCGAGATAGGCCTCGGCGTCGCGCAAGCTATACGGCCACGGCGCGGTCGCAAGGTTGCGGACGATCCGCTCGTCGCCGATCGCCGCGGCGAGCGCCGGCGCATCTTCGGCCCAGCCGGGCCGGAGCAGCAACCGCGCGGTCCTTGCAAACATCGTCCTTCTCCTCGTTCGGAAAGCCCCTAGCGGGCCTCCGTGACAGTTTCGGGAGAAGACAAAAAAATGGGGCGGAGAGGGGGCTTCCCTCTTCTCCCTTGTGGCTTTGATCCTTGGTGGATCTCGTCCGGGCCGCCCCCTTGAGGGAACAGCCCGTGATCGACTGTTCCTATGTGTTCGCCGCCGCCGGCATAATATGGAC
>JBDSBX010000057.1:0-5245 GCA_039921365.1 Sphingomicrobium sp.
ATCAAATCGGCGAGCTCGTCGATGATCACCACGATCTGGGGCAGGACCTCATATTCCAGGCTCTCGGTCTCATAGAGCGGCTGGCCGGTGTCGGCGTCATAACCGGTCTGCACCCGCCGCCCGAGCTGGGCGCCCTTGGCCTTTGAGTCGCGCACCTTGGCGTTGAAGCTGGGCAGTGCCCGGACGCCGAGGTTGGCCATCATCCGATAGCGCTCTTCCATCTGCTCGACGGTCCACTTGAGCGCGCGGATCGCCTTGCCGGGCTCGGTGACCACGGGTGCGAGCAAATGCGGGATGTCCTCATAAGTGCTCAATTCGAGCATCTTGGGATCGATCAGGATCAGCCGGCACTCATCGGGGCTCATCTTGTAGAGCAGCGACAGGATCATGCAGTTGAGGCCGACCGACTTGCCCGAGCCGGTGGTGCCGGCGACCAGCAAATGCGGCATCGGCGCCAAATCGGCGATCACCGGGTCGCCGGCGATGTTCTTGCCGAGGATCAGCGGTAGCGACATGTTCTGATCTTCGAATGCCTGGCTGCCGATCAGCTCCGACAAAGTGACCGCTTCGCGCTTGGGGTTGGGCAGCTCGATGCCGATCACGCTCCGGCCGGGGATGGTCGCGACCCGCGCGGACAGGGCCGACATGTTGCGGGCGATGTCGTCGGCCAGCTGGATCACCCGGCTGGCCTTGATGCCGCTGGCCGGCTCGAGCTCGTACATCGTGACCACCGGGCCGGGACGCACTTCGACGATATCGCCTCGGACGTGGAAATCCTCGAGGACCGACTCGAGGAGCCGCGCATTGCGCTCCAGCCCAGCGCGGTCGATCTGCGTTCGCGAATTGGCCGGTGGCGGGGTCAGCAGATCGAGCGAGGGCAGCGCATAGACGCCACCAAAGGCGAGGCTTGCCTGGCGGGCGCTGGCCTTGCGGTTGGCGGCGGTGCGACTGGCGGAGGTGACGCCCGCCGACGGCTCGGTGACCGCGACCGCCGGGCGTGAGCGCGGTGGGGCGGCGGCGATCCCTCGCTCGTCGCGGTCGTCCTCGGTGCGCCGCGGCGGGGCGACCCACGGCCGGCCGTCGCGGCGGAGCAGGCCCGACAGCAAACTCTTCTCTTCCGGCAACAGGCCAATCGACAGATAGCCAAGCGTCAGGCCACCGGCCCCGAACAGCCCCAGCAAGGTCAGTCGCAGCGGCCCTTCGACGCTTGGATTGCCGATTTGGCCGACCCCGAAGTCGATGCCACGGGCCGCCGCCAGCGCCAGCACGCCACCCCAACCGCTCGGCAGTCCGGACACCGCCGAGCCGTTGAGCAGGCTGAGCGCAATCCCGACCAGCACTGCGCCGGCGGCCGCAAGTAACAGGCCGCGGCCAATCGCGCCCGAGGGTTGCAGGCGCAGCATGCGGGTACCGGCGAGCGCTATGACCGGCAGGAACAGTACCGATCCCAGCCCAAACAGCAGCAGCAATGCGTCGCTGGCATAGGCGCCGACGCTGCCCAGCCAGTTGCTCGGCGGTCCGCCGGCGGCCGTGGTGAAACTGGGGTCGGTCGAACTGTGCGTGGCGAGCGAGAGGCTGGCGGCGACGGCGATGCCGACCAGCAGCGCCCCCCAGGTGCGGATGGCGAAACGCTTGAGGGACGCGCCCAGCGCATCGCGCCAGTCGGGTCCCAAATCCCGTTTACGTGCCCGCGCCGCAGCGGTCGCCATCCTCTGTCCCCACCAAACTCCAGTGCCTAGAATGCATTGCCGGGGAGTCACCGGTCAAGCGATGCAACGCTCCCACCAGTCTTTGCGAGCGAAGCGAAGCAATCCAGCCACTGTGGATTGCCGCGTCGCTTCGCGCCTCGCAATGACGAGAGATTGGCGATATCGCCTGACCATGGATCGCGCTGACGTAATAATCTTCGGAGGAGGAATGGTCGGCTTGGCGCTCGCCGCGGCGCTCGATTCAAGCGGGTTGAGCGCGATCATCGTCGACCCCTCCGATCCCGACTTGCGAAAGACCGCCGAATTCGACGGCCGCACCAGCGCGGTTTCGTCGAGCTCGATGCGGATGCTGCGGACTATTGGCGTCGCCGACCATTTCCCGACCCCCGGCGGCCCAATCCAACGCATCCAGGTCGCCGACGGCCTCGCGCCCGGCGGCCTGTGCTTCGACCCGGGCGAGGGCGACGAGCCGCTCGGTTGGATGCACGAGAACCGCCATCTGCGCTCCGCCTTGCGCGGCCGCGCCGAAGCCGGGGCCAATTTGTGGCTGCTGTGGAAGTCCGCGGTCACCTCGGTCGAGCGCGACGCCGATGGCGTCCGGGTGGCGCTTGCCGACGGCCGCAAGCTCAACGCCGGGTTGCTGGTCGCCGCCGACGGCCGCCATTCGCCGACTCGCGAAGCCGCGGGCCTGCGCGTCGCCCGCTGGCGCTATGATCACTCGGCGATCGTCTCGACGCTCAGCCATGAACGGCCACACGAACAAGCCGCCTACGAGATTTTTTACCCGACCGGCCCGTTCGCGCTGCTGCCGATGACCGACGACGAACACGGCCATCGCTCGGCGATCGTCTGGTCGGTCCCGGCCTGTGACGCGCCCGGCTGGCTGTCGCTGTCGGACGAGAATTTCGCGGCCGAAGCCAGCGCCGCCATGGGCGGTTTCCTGGGTGCCGTCAGCCTGGCCGCGCCGCGCTCGACCTATCCCCTCGGCTTCCACCATGCGGCGACGATCACCGGCGAGCGGCTGGCGCTGCTGGGTGACGCCGCCCACGCCATCCACCCGATTGCCGGCCAAGGCCTCAACCTCGGCTTTCGCGACGCCGCGGCGCTCGCCCAGGTGCTGGTCGAAGGCGCCCGGCTCGGCCTCGACCTCGGCGATCGCCAGCTGCTCGACCGGTACCAGCGCTGGCGCTCGCTCGACAGTTTGATGGTGGCGATGGCGACCGACGGGCTGACCCGGATTTACGGCATTCCCGGCCGCACCGCGTCGGCCGTGCGCCGCTTTGGCATGGGCATGATCGAGCGCCTGGCACCATTGAAGAACCAGTTGATGTCCGAAGCGCGAGGAACCTCAGGCGACTTGCCGCTGCTATTGAGGGGCCTGCCGATCTGACTTTTCCTCCCCGAGATTTCCCGGGGAGGGGGAGCATTCGCCGAAGAGCGAATGGTGGAGGGGTTGCTAGCGCGGCGCGCAAAGAACCCCTACACCAGCTGCGCTGGTCCCCCTCCCCACGAAAGCGTGGGGAGGAATTAGGCTATTGCAGCGTCGGTTCGATGTCCGCCCCGGCGCTGGCCGCCATGCGCTGGAATTGCATCAGCTGAGCGAGCAAATCGGCACGGGCATCGAGGCTCTCGGCTTCGAGCAGCGCCTGCTTGGCGCCGATATCGAACGGCGCGACCTGGGCGATGGCGTTGACCAGCATCTCATCGTCCAGGCGCCCGACCGCCGACCAGTCGACCGCCAGCCCGAGCACGTCGCCCAGCCGCCGGGCTTCCTGCTCGACGTCGGCGCGCAGGCTTAGCGGCAGCGCCGGCGGTTCGCTGTCGTCGAACGCCGCCGCATCGACATCGGCGTTGCGATAGGCGGTGTCGCAATCGGCTTCGGCGAGGATCCGGAAGCGGCTCGAACCGCTCAGCACGATATTGTAGCGGCCGTCCTCCATCTCCTCGACGCCAACGATGTCGCCGATGCAGCCGACGCCGTAGAGCGCCGGGTTTCCGTCATCCATGCTCAACGGCTGGACCATGCCGATCTGCCCGGCGCCATCGAGCGCATCGCGGACCAGGTCGCGATAGCGCGGCTCGAAGATGTGTAGTGGCAGCTGCGAGCGGGGGAACAGGATGGCGCCGGCCAGCGGAAAGATCGGCACCCGCACTTTGAGCGCCTTCGGCCTCATGTGAAAAGCGCCCTCATGTGAAGAGTAGGGCCGACAGCCGCCGCCGTTGCGCGCGCGTCCACGGGTCGGCGAGACCCTGCGCTTCGAGCAGCTGGAGGAAGCGCTTGCGCGCCGCGGCCTCGTTCCAGTCGGGGGCGCGGGCGATAATTTCGAGCAAGGCGTCGGCGGCGGTGTCGCGGTCGCCCGCGGCGGCTTTGGCCCCGGCAATTTCAAACCGCGCCTCGTGATCGTCGGGATTGCCGGCGAGTCTCGCTTCGAGCGCACTGGTGTCGGCCACGGGTGCCGCCGACGCCAGCTCAAGCGCGGCGCGGGCGCGGGCCATCGCCGGCTTGTCGGCGCTGTCCGCTGGCAAGGCAGCGAGGACAGCTTGCGCATCGTCGATCTCTCCGGCGGCGACCAGGGACCTCACCAGCGCCCCCGAGACAGCCAGCTCGTCGGGCGCCATCTCGTGGATCTGGCGGAAGATCGTCACCGCCCGGGCGGCATCGCCCTCGGCCAAAATCTGCTCACCCATCGCCATCAGCGGTTCGATGTCGGCTTGCGGCGCAGCCGGCCCATCCTCGCCAATCTTGAGCTTGGTCAGCAACTGGTCGAGCACGCTCTGAAGCTGCGCCTCAGTCCTATAGCTGGTGATGTCGGCGACCGGCTGTCCCTGGAAAAAAGCATAAACCGTCGGCACTGCCTGGACCCGGAATTGCGCGGCGATCAATTTGTCCTTGGCGACGTCGATCGTGACCAGCTTGACGCCCTTCGCCGTATAATCCGCGACGAGCTTGGCGATCACCGGCGAGGGCTGGTCGCAGAATTCGAGGATGACCAGCCCCGCCATCGACGGCTCGATGACGTCGCGTTCGAGCCGGGCGATCGCTTCGCGTTCGGCTTCGCTGAGACCAAGGGTCGCCACGCTGGTTCGCTCCCGCTGCTTGGGCTTTGTGAACGGTCCATATGGGCGGCTGCCGCCTGCGCCACAAGCCATTCCGGGCTTGACCCCGGAGCCCTTGCCGGACCGGCGCGGCCCATGCTAGGCGCCCGCCTCACCTCAGCCGATCAGCCTCGATGGCCGCTCGGTTCAGCTCGAGAGCGGGCGTAGCTCAGGGGTAGAGCACAACCTTGCCAAGGTTGGGGTCGAGGGTTCGAATCCCTTCGCCCGCTCCAGCGACTTTGCAAATGCCGGTGGATTGCGGCCGGGCGCTTACGCGTCCTCGAGCAGCTGTGTCCCGCCGACCAGCGTGCGAAGCTCGGCGCTGGTGTATGGCTTTTTGAGCGGCCTGGCGCCGTTGGGCACGTCCGAAGCCGCGACATACCGCCCGC
The DNA here is from genome assembly GCA_039921365.1 of Sphingomicrobium sp. Taxonomy (GTDB): domain Bacteria; phylum Pseudomonadota; class Alphaproteobacteria; order Sphingomonadales; family Sphingomonadaceae; genus Sphingomicrobium. Next base: position 5,195 of record JBDSBX010000057.1, read on the forward strand.
CGGAGGTGACGACGAGTTGGATGTCCGGCCGGTCGGCCGAGACGCAGCGGC